>JAWODE010000186.1:0-5704 GCA_046483455.1 Candidatus Hydrogenedentota bacterium
TCACCGGCTTAACGTCACTTTTGGCGAGGCGCCCCTCAGGGGGAATGACCGGATTGAGCTGGCAAACGCCCTGCACGACGCCGTCAGCACTATTTTCCATCCCATCGAATAAGAAATTCGAGACGGTCAAAAGGGCCATGCAATGGGCACAAGAATGATGGCCGTTGTCATCAAAGCGAGATTTAACGGCAGGCCTATTCTCACAAAATCTCTTAGATTATAGCGGCCCGGTCCATACACCATGAGGTTGGTCTGGTAGCCCAGCGGGGTTAAAAAACTGGCGGATGCTGCAAATGCAATGGCCATGGCGAACGGTCTAGGGTCAACGCCGAGACCCTGAGCAATAGCCAGTGCAAATGGAAACATTAAGGCAGCAGCCGCATTGTTGGTGATGATCTCGGTAAAAAACGTGGTCATCAAATATACTCCGAGCAATAAAGCTCGGGGTCCCCAAGGCCCCATGAACGCGACGACCGTATCGGAAATAACGTCGACTGCCCCCGAATTCACCAGTCCCGTACCCAGCCCAAACGCAGCGCCGATGGTGATCAGCGTCTGCCAGTCAATGCTCCGGCGCGCTTGGAAGACCGACACGCATCGAGTGGCGACCATCAATCCGGCCACCAAAAATGCCGCCAAGACGATCTGCATTGCGCCTGTCGTCATTAAAAGCATCAAAAGCCCGAGCAGCCCAAAGGCAATAACGGTTTTATCGTGCCGGACCGCTCGCGAGTCTTGTACACCGCTTACCAGAAAGAAATCGCTGTTGTTTCGATGGGCCTCGGCAAAATGCGGCCCCGCTTGAAGCAGCAATGTATCACCCGCTTGCAACTCGATGTCGCCCACGCGCCCTTGAAGCCGCTGCCCTCCTCGATGAACGGCTACCACCGCCGCGTTGTAGCGCGCCCGGAAATTCGCCTCGCGTACATTGCGGTTGATTAAGGGTGAGGTGCGCGATACGACGGCTTCGCACAAGGTCTCATGCCGCCGTGCCGTAGCTTGGGATTCATAATCTTCATCCACAAAGGGCACAAGACCCGCGATCTTTTCCAAGTCGACGATGTTGCTCACCACGCCGGTAAACGTGAGGATATCGCCTTCTTCCAGCACTTCGGTAGGGCCGACGGGAGAAATGAGGCGATCATCGCGCCAAATCTCGATGAGAAACAATCCGGTCAACCGTCGCAGACCCGCTTCTTCCACGGTTTTGCCCGCCAGGCGGCATCCCGGCTCGATGCGCATGTTTGCCAAATACTCGCGCGACGTCGCGTCCAACTGCTCGCGAGCGCCCATCCGTTTCGGCAAAAGGAAACGGCCAAATAGCAATAAGTAGGCCGTTCCAATCACGGCATAGGGCAACCCGACCCGGCCGAGCTCGAACAACCCGATCTCGTAGAGACTGTCCCCGAGGCTTGGATCAGTCTTAACAGCCTCAATCATCAGGCCGTTCACAACCAGATTCGTGCTGGTGCCGATGAGGGTACAGGTGCCCCCGAGGATCGAAAAATAGGAGACCGGAATCAGCAACCGAGACGGCGAAACCTGATGTTTTCGGCACCAGTTCTCGACAATCGGAATAAACATGGCCACAATCGGCGTGTTGTTGAGAAATGCCGACATGGCCGCAATCCCGGTTAACCGCCGCAAAACACTGTCCTCGTTTCGCGCACGGCCGAGCACCCAATTGCCCAGTGTCTGTAAAGCGCCTGTCTCTCGCAACCCCGCCGTGACGATATACAGTGCCCCGACCGTAAGCATGCCCTTGTTCGAAAACCCTTCGAACATTTCGGTAGGTGAAAGAATGCCTGCCAGCCCGAGTGCCACCACGCCTCCTACCAGCAAAGCATCCGAGGCGAAGTTCATGGCGAGCCCTGTAAAAATCAGCGCCACGACGCCAAGTGCAAACCATGCTTCCCAGCCCATGCTTCTATTTGCCCTTCCACGTGTACATCAATTCCCCCTTGCCGGACAGATACGATCGGTGGATGGCCGCGGCCCGAAGCCCTTGTACGAAGCAACGCCTATCCGACTTTAGAAACTGTCTGAAGGTTACATTCTACCAGATGGCGCTCCTCCTAAGACAGGCCTCAAATCCGAATACGCATAATGAAGGTGTGACTCGGGCGGCTGAGGCCGCCGGACCGCCTTGTGGGTGGAAGCGCAGGGCGCACCCATGGAGACACTTTCCGGGAATTCGTTGAGAAATGTCCGCGCACAGTCCTGTCTAGCGCTTCTGTTACGCCTGTCGTGTGACGGCACGGCGCCGTCCACGGCTATTCGCGGCTTCAGGCGGGGGCATTATTCCCCAGATGTCGAGGTGACGGTCCGTGACTTGTTTGATCTCGAATGTATCGAGCCCGGCGCTTTCAAGTTGCTGCTGGATTTCCTCGACAGTATACGCGGACAGAAGAGACCGGTAATACTCCTCACGAAGCAGCTTCGATTCGTTGCCGGCATGCTTACGAACTATATCGAGGGCGTCTGACGAAGAGCCAGGGCGCGCTAAGTCGCGCAGGAATATAAGGGCGCCGGGTTTGGCTACGCGCTTGATCTCGTTCCACAGACTGGCCGTGTCGTTAATGTGATGCAAAATGGAGTTCGAAAAAATAACATCCAAACTGCGGCTGCAAATGGGAAGCAATTTCGCATCAGCCAGCAACAGGCCCGTTGCCGTTGCGACGTTTGCTTTTTTGCAGACTTCTCTCCCGTGCTCGAGCATGGCCCATGACGCGTCGGCGGCCCAAATGCGCCAATCCGGTTTCGCTTGGGCAACACGCATCGGGATATCCGCCGGACCTGTGCCGAGATCGAGGGCGAGCGCGGCTGGAATATTCTCACTGAGTTCGCATAGGCGTTCGACAAACGCGGCGTTCACTTCGGCGAAGTCAGCCACGGCATAGGCATGCGCTTCCTCCGTTTCATCCATGACCTCCGGTTCGGCTTGGCGATGCAGTCCATCGGCCATCATTGGGGACTCCGTTGTTTCATGTGTAAAACCATGGTGTGTGAAAAGGTGCGTTAGGAGGCTCACGGCCATCTGACACGTCAGGAGTGCTCATACTCTCTCTGACGCCGGCAGCCTACAGTGACCCTCCTTTTTCAGGGCGAGGGCGGTGACGCTGGCTGAACACCTGGCTTAGTTGTTCTTTGTTATGATCGCCTGCCAGCCGCAGCAAATCGCGTATCGACTCGGGATGTTCCTCGATCTTGATGCGTTCCAGTTCATGAGCATGCCCTGCTTCATCGCGCTTTACCATCTCGATAATTGCGGCGAGCATGTTCAGGCGTTTGATCGACCCTACCAAAATTCCGTCCTCGAGTACAGGCAAAGATACGAAATTGGTGCGTAGAAAGACCGATGCTATCGCGAAAATGTCCATGCTTGGCGTTAAGGTTTCAAGCACCGGCGACATGAAATCCGCCACGCGCGCCCGGCCGATAGCTTCGAACCGGTCATAGACTTCGCTGAGCAATACGCGCAGGCAGTCTTTCTCTGTCAGAATTCCTACTAGGCGATAGTCATCGTCCACCACCAACGCGGCATTCTCTTTCTTTTGGTAAAGAACTTCCATTGCATCCAAAACACCCATATGAGGGTGAAACACGCGAGCAGTAGTCTTCATAATGTCCCGCGCTACCGGTACTGCGGCCATTGGTTTCCCTCCTATCCTGCAAATTTCAGAGGGCCTCTTCTGCGCCATCTTTCTAAACCGCCCAACCATTTTCCATTATATCACGCGGCCGGGCAAATAGTTTGGCGTGCTCCCTCTCATACTGGTATCGTGAACACGAAAATCCGCACGAACCTTCCCTGGCGTGCGGGAATCACCGTAAAATGCGTACAGGGCAGAGAAATGATTTTCCTGAAACAACACAACGCCATCCCACATGTGGCCTGGACAGGATTTGCCGCACTTCTCCTCGCCGGTTGCGCATCCATCCCAGACGGAGATATGCA
Source organism: Candidatus Hydrogenedentota bacterium (assembly GCA_046483455.1). Classification (GTDB taxonomy): domain Bacteria; phylum Hydrogenedentota; class Hydrogenedentia; order Hydrogenedentales; family SLHB01; genus UBA2224. The sequence goes on from JAWODE010000186.1 coordinate 3,959, forward strand.
GGAAAACGATTTGCACACGTATCTCGGCATTCTGCGTACCCGGATGGACTGGTCCCTGCCGGGTCTTGCGGCCGCCAAGACCGCCCTGGATGCAAACGATACGGAAACCGCGTGTGCAGAACTACTTGCGTATTACCGGCAGCGGGCTCAGCCGGAGTTTTTCTTCCAAAGCGAAGATATCACGGATATTGTCAGTGCTATCCAAGAGGATTTGCCTGCGTCCGCGGCGAAACTTGTCCAAAATGCAGACCGCATCGTGGAGCGCAAGTTTCCGAACTCTACTTCGCGCACGGTGGTGTATCGTGTGGCATTGCCGGAGGACTTTTCGTGGACCGGGAATCCAACTGAAGACCCCGAGTTTCGACACATGCTTCAACGGTCGCGGTTCTGGCAGGACCTTGCGTTCGGGTACGCCATGACGGGAAACAAACGTTACGCGGAGACATTCGCGACGCAGATAACCTCATGGCTGCGGAATGTGCCGTTGCCAACATCGGGCTGGGGCAAACCGAGGTCTCCCTGGTGGCGCACGATCAATGCCGGCATCCGGGGTGATACCTGGCTTTGGGCGTATGCCATTTTCCTGCATAGCCCCGCCATGACGCCGGAACTCCATGCGCAAATCCTGGGCGCGGTGGCCGAACACGGCCGGCTCTTGCGGCATCACCACAAGGCCCCCACGGGCAACTGGTGCGTCATGGAGATGCAAGGGCTCTTGAATATCGCCATAATGTTTCCCGAGTTGAAAGAAGCCGCTTCCTGGCGTAACTACGGGCGCGATATGCTCGTGACATCCCTGCAAAAACAGATTCGTCCGGACGGCGTGCATATCGAGCAGAGTCCCAATTATCACAAAGGCTGTATCCGGTGGTTTCTTGAACCCATGCTCTTGGCCGGGCGCAACGGCATCGCCTTTCCGCCAGAATACCGCCAGACCCTCAGCGAAATGGGCGAATTCGCATTATGGGCGACGGACCCGCAGGGCCGAACCGTCGCCCTGAGCGACAGCGACCGCGAGGTGCATACCCGTATGGTGCTCACGAGCCTCGCCGCGGCCCTCGATCGGCCCGAATTGGCGTGGTATCGCGATGTCTCGCCTTGGCATTATTGGCTTTTCGGCGTCGATAAAGCGCGGCAGCTGTATGACATGCGTCATACCACCCCCGCAGGGTTCATGCGCGTGTTTTCCGATGCCGGGTACGTATTCGGACGCTCCGATTGGTCACCCGAGGGCCGCTATTTTGTATTTGATTGCGGGCCACGCGGCCGGGGCCATGGCCATCTCGATTTATTGACCATCGAGATACACGGTTTCGGAGAAATGCTTATCGCTGACCCGGGCCGCTGGCTTTATGGCGACGATCCTCTCCGGAAGGAAATCATCTCCACTCCGGCTCACAATACGATCAGCCTGGATGACCAAAGCCATGACACGGTCGAGGATCGGCGCCGGGGAACATACGAATTGGTGGCAGCGGAACAACACGACGGGTGGATGTATGTGCACGGCCGCCACCGTGCCTACCGCAGCATGGCCGGCCCTCCCCTCATCGAGCGGCGCATCTGGTTTGATGGAGACGCCATGTGGATCGTGTTGGATTCCGTGCGCGCACCTGAGATACACGACCTCCGGCAAACATGGCAGTTTGCAACCACGGGCGTCGTCTGGAACGGATCGCATGCACGGGTTGGAGGCTCGCAGAGCGCTGGAGTTGCGCTCGCCGTATCCGATGCCCCCCAGCAGCG
>JAWODE010000530.1:0-3390 GCA_046483455.1 Candidatus Hydrogenedentota bacterium
GCCTATATTCTGCTCGCCGAGGTCATACACCAATTCGATGTCGCCGCGCCTGGACGGTTTCACCACCGTCACTTCCCCGTTTTCGTGCATGAGTGCGCGAGGATGGGCCACGTTCCGGGCTCCGCTGTGGACTACCCGCCGCATCTCGAATTGGGGATGCGGGTCTTCGAGGAGCATAGCCTCTCTCGGCAGGCATTGGGCGATGTCATCGTAGTGCGCCAGAAAAGACGGAATGTCCCTCGCTTGTTTCTTCAATGTTGAAAGATTGCGCTCGATAGCCCGCTGCGTTTCATCGCGTTCCTCGATGCTGTGTCCAAGGAACGCGATATCGTTGTCTACATAATCCACATCCCGGCAGGGCACATAGACCCAAGGATTTTCATGTGACGAGTCCACCGGATTTTGAAGCGTGATATCCGTGGGCTCGACAAAACGAACACCCGTTTCTTTGTACTGATGGTTGAACACATGTTGCGTTGTAGCGAGTAGAAAATTATCCCCGGCCCGTAGCTGGAAGCGACCCCGGTTATCCCGTTTCCCGTTAACGGTGATGTCCATACCGAAGCCCTCGACGGTGATCGTTTTTTTGCGCTTGGCCACAATGCATGTGGCGACGGCCCCCGCGGAATTTACGTGGTGATTGGCTTCGATGAGGCCGGGGTGTGCCAGGCGCGCCATGGGGAACGTGTAGCGCCGCCAGTCCGATGCTACAACGTTGGCCTCGATAAATCGTCGTAAAGGGAACGGTTCGCGTGTTAGAAGGGCGCAATCACGCGGATGTAAATGTTTCCAGGGGCCCTCATGCGCCCCGAATAGTGCCACGGCTTTGGAGAAACGGAGCCTCTTTTCCAACCGGGCATCATACAACTCCGCGGGTTCCATCTGGACGCTGATTTTGGGTGTGTTCGGGCGCCATGTCCGGGCTTCCGCCACTTCCCATGTTCGGTCGGACGCGATGGTGGTTTTCTTCCCGTTCTTTGAGAGCACGTCGAGCTGGGCGAGCAGTCCCGCCTGCACGGGTATCTGGTGAAAGGTGCCTACGCCAAAATACCGGGCGATGATCTTGATGCGATTTTCGCCCTTCCGCAAATAAGGTGCGGCATTAATGACATCGTACTGATAATGCCATGGCCAACTTCGGCAGGGCCCGTCATTCACCCAGGCGCCGTTGATGTATAACCGGTAGTAGCTATCCGCGGTAATTTTGATGTGCGCTTCGCGAATATCGCGCAGACTGAAGCGCTTGCGGGCGATGAGCGTTTGGTTATAGGGGTTGTAATTGCGCTGCTTTTTCCAAATCCACTTGGCACGAATCTCCATTACTTTGGGCTCCCTACTGCTGAAGGGTCTGGGTGTTTTCGCCTGTTGCTCAATGGGCCGTCATGCGGAAATCGATGTTTTTCGGCGGCACGCATTCACGGCGCACGCGCTCACGAAGCGCGTCGTCTATCGGAATACCTTCCGCTTCAGATATCCGTTTCTCATGATAGGCGAACCAGAGGTCGGTAAGCGAGGTTTCGCATTCGCGAACTTGTGCGGGCTCGCATTTGAAAATGCTTTCCACGTGCTCAAACCGCTTTGTTTTGAATGCGGCCCGCGCTAACGCAATCATCAGGCGTTCGTGGTTTCGGATGTCTTCCGGCAGGGCCGAGATAAAATCGAAAGCCTCGTCATGGCGTTCCATTTGGCTCAGCAATTCCGCGTATTCCTGGGCAATAGGCCGCACCCGCGGACCGATTTCCCAGGCGCGCTCATACCATGTTGCCGCTTGTTTCATCTGGTTCCGCCGCTGCGCCAGAACCGCAAGATTGCGATAGGCCCATGCGTTGGGTGTACATGCAACGCTGTGTTGCCAGGCATCCTGGGCATTATCGTATTCGCGCTCTTCCATCCGCATCACGCCAAGATGGCACCAGGACAGCCAATCGCGGCCGCCGCTGTTTCTAACATTCGCTTCCAGAATGGTGCGCCACTCCGGTTGAATCATATAAGCGCCCGGCCCTTCGCTGGGCCGGCGTTCCTCTAAGGCGCCTTTTTCGAGTAGCGACAACCACATCTTTTCATCCGCCCCAATGCTCGTGTCGGGGAAGGGAAGTTCGGATGGAATCCCCGCCCGTTCGCCGACTTGCGTCGCACGTCGCAACTCGAGCGCGCCCCACCCGGCCCCCTGCGCGAGAATCTCTTCCGGGGCGGCATGTGCACAGGACGCAAAACGCTCATGCCATTCTTCGAGCCGCTTTCGCGGCAATCTCTCTTCCAAAGCTGCATCCGCGGCTCGCCACGCACGTTCCCAATCGTCATCGTGCGCGACGTCGGGCTCGACATAAAGTATTCCATAAGCTTCGGTCCACGACCATTGCTCTCCGCCGGGCATGGGCACCGTCTCGAGTTGTGTGCGGGCCAGGCCGCCCTGCAACTCGATGTAGGCATGCCCGTTGACCGAAAGTTGTTCCTGCCAGCGGCGGCCACCTTGGTTCATGCCCCAGAAGAACATTTTGCGTCCGCGCAGCCGGTCCGTCGAAGCATGGACCAGTCCTTTTCCTTCACGGTCAATCTGCGCAATCCATTTGCGCTGCGCTGCGGGAATTCGGAAAAACGCTTCTCCCGCGGATGGCGCGTTGGTGGGATACGACATATCAAAACCGGCGGGCCGCGGCATTGGCAGCACTGTCAATACGCCGCTTCCTGGAGGATGCGACAGGGCGTCCCTGGCCGGCACCAGCGTTCGGCGGTCGGGATGCTCCGGCACGGCAATATTCGACCACCAGTACATCGGCAGGGTGTACTCATGGGGGTTGATGATGCGCGGCCGTGCAAACAAGAAGCGCGAACCGTTAGGCAAGAAAAAGTCTATTTGCCATGGAAAACAGTGGAGGCGATCCCATTCATAGATTCGCAGGGCCGGTTCGCTATCTAGGCCGCGTATTCGGGCCGCGAATACGGGGGAAACCGTCAGAAAGTAGTGCCCGATGTGCGATGTGTTCCATTCTACGCCCCCGCTGATCCAGGCGTTGCGAATCGCCACGTTGCACGGCTGGAATACGGGATTGCGCTCGAGCAATTCGCGGCCTTCCGTTTTGTCAATGAGTGAGAGGAGCCGGCCTCCCAGCTCCGGCGCAAAGCGTGCACGCAAAAACTCGTTTTCAAGAATGAGGGTCCGGAAGGAACGCGGACGCCGTTTTCGCGTGTACCCATCCTGCATGCGAAAGGGCAGCCACCGCCCGGCAAGAGCCCGGCCCATATTCTGCCGATCTTCGAGCGGAACATTCTCGGCAAGATTGATCTTCCAATCGTCCAGTTCTCCCCGGAAATAGGGAAGGGGGTTTTCCGCGCCCAAATCCGCCGCCGGAATTTCGTACGTTTCCCAAAAGAGTTCGGTCATACTTGGCC
>JAWODE010000210.1:0-5885 GCA_046483455.1 Candidatus Hydrogenedentota bacterium
TAAGAGAAGAAGAAAGAAACACGAGGATCGACAAGCTTCTGGCTACGCTAATACCCTCGAAGTCACGAAGTAGCTGGCAAAAGTTAATTAAACAGGGACACGTAACCATAGAAGATTCAAAGATAAAGCCGAGCTATAAGGTTACACCCGGAGAAAGAATAGATATCGAGGTTCCGGAGACGCTCGATTCCCGTGAACTGGTACCCCAGCGGTTACCACTGGAAATCGTTTACCACGGCGCGGCGCGGCCGACTTTATCCCGAAGCCATTCAATCTCAACGATGTTCGGGCGGTATTGCGGCGCTCGCTGGCCAGCGGTCCGGAGCAACGGGTACTGCGGCGTCCCTGGTCGGGCAAGGCGGATGCAGAGGCTTCGTATCTGGTGGGGGTGAGTCCCGCCATGCAGGAATTGCGAACCATTATTAACCAGGTGGCACAGACCAACCTGAATTGCCTTATCCGGGGGGAGAGCGGCACGGGCAAAGATTTGGTGGCGCGCGAAATTCACCGGCTTTCGGCACGGCGCGACCGGCCCTTTGTAAAAGTCAACTGCACCGCCCTGCCCGAACAGCTTCTAGAAAGTGAACTGTTCGGATACGAAAAAGGGGCCTTTACCGGGGCGCTCACATCAAAGCCGGGCCGCTTCGAGCTCGCGAATACCGGCGCTATTTTCCTGGATGAAATCGGGGAAATGTATCCGAACTTGCAGGCCAAGCTATTGCAGGTTATCGAACACAAAGAATTCACCAAACTGGGCGGGAAAAAGCACATCAATGTCGATGTACAGATAATCGCGGCTACAAACGCCGACCTCGAAGCCAAGACAAAAGAAGGCGGTTTCCGTCACGATCTCTATTTCCGGCTGAATGAGGTGTGCATCTGGGTGCCCCGGCTTTCCTCGCGCCCGGAAGACATCCCGCTCCTCGTGCGCCACTTCATCGAGAAGCATGGCGGGCTCGGCCTGGATGCAAATATGGGGATTTCGGGGGAAGAATTGGCCCGTTTAACAAGCCACCCGTGGCCGGGAAACGTCCGTGAACTTGAAAGCACCGTCAAGCGCTGGATGGCGTTGGGAGATGGGACGCTGGTCCCAGCTTCGCGAACGGCCGATACAGAGCCGAAACCGGAGCACGCCAACGCTTCTGATCCCGCCCCGGCTCCAAAACCCTCGAAAACGTCTACTATCCCTCGACGATCGGAACCCGACCGGATTCTCGAAGCCCTCGAAAAGCACCAGTGGAACCGCCGCAAAGCCTCCGAGGTCCTGGGTATCAGCTATCAAACCCTCCGCAGACGCATCGAAAAGTATGGCCTCAACCGGCGACGGTAACCGGCGCCTGCCGCAAAATCCCGCGTAAACCGTCTCGATTTCAGGTTTACCTCCCCAATTCCGCGGACATCGCTACCTTCGCACTTACGACGCCGCGCTTTCGTAATCCTTCGGAATAGAGCGAATGGAGGAAGCGTTAAATCATTGACGCCAATTTGGGATGCGGGGTTATTCCTGCATGGATAACCGGGTACGCCCCGGCGCGGAAGCCGGGGAGGAAGGTGAAGTCATGCAGGCTCATAAAGAAAAGGATGGCCATGGCCTGCGGCGGGCAACCACTTCTCAACCGCTTCGGACGGCCTCTCTTGGGGTATGTTCCTTCCTTACACACCCTGTCATACCGCAAATCCAAATCCTCAAACATGCAAAATGGTGCGGTCTTGGAATTCGGTACCCAGAAAAACCAGCGCCGTGATCAAAGGTTTGTTAATCTTGAACAAACAATGGGCAAATTGGTCGGTTTTACAGGTGGGTACAACAGGGGGTTTCCCCCTCTAAGTATATTAATTAAAGAATCTTAAGGCGTTCAAATTAGAATTGGCATAAAAAGTGCTTAAGGTAAACATGTGTACAGGGAATTCCCTTACAACAGGAAAAAGTGTAGGGCTATTCCTGGAGGAATAGATGGGCTGCGAGCGTGCGTAATAATGAACCTCGGTAGAAAACCGGGGAACAGAACGTGACGAAAGGAGAACAGTAAGATGAGGTATGCAGCAATTCTGGGGATTTTGGGGATCGTTTTGGTCTCCTCACCGGCCATGGCCACTGTCGTTCCGGAAGAAGCGTCCAGACCGGGTGAACCGAGTGTATGGGAAGTTTACCGAGATCTGTACGGCGTGGACTACGGAAGCAACGTGGCGTTGGACGTGATGCGGGTCACAGACCCGGATTTTTCGGAGCACTGGCGGGCGCCGGCAGGAACGGATGGATACCTCCAAGCGCGGGTAGCGTACGCTTACGTGGACTCCGAATTCGGTTGGTACGACGTTTCCGATCCCAGTGTGGAAAATGCCCTGTTTTCGGTATCCCCCGGGAGCGGTCCTATCTCGGATACGGCCACCATTGATTTCAATGGCACTTTCGGGCTGTACCTGCACCCGCTGGACCCCACGGGAGAACCCAGCGCGACGTGGTATTCGGAGCATGAAGCCCTCAATTGGCTGCAAGAAGACCACTTGGTTGTGTACGAGACGCCCAATCCAATGGATACAACCGTTCTTCTTGCATGGGAAGACTTGCCCTTAATGGGCGGGCAAGGGGCAGTCGACGCCTCGGATAACGATTACAACGACTTGGTTGTCGAACTCAGTTGGGTGTGCGACGATCAGATCATCCCCGAGCCCGCTACCATGGTGCTGCTCGGTTTGGGGATCGCCGGCGCTGCGGTACGCCGGTTTGTATGGGCGTAAAAGAAACACTACAAACTGAAGAGTGCGCAAAAACTAGGCATACTCATCTCACTGTTGTTACCGGCAGCGAAGAGGTATATTCTTCGCTGCCGGATTTTTTGAAAAGACGGAGACATTACGAGGGATACTTGGAATCGAACGGCGGGATGGATCGGAGGACGAGTGTCGAAACGTGCGAAGGAGATGTCGTCTTCTATATCCGGGGTAATGCCAGTTTCCGGCTTCAAAAAACCGCCCTCCCATGCGACTTGAGTAAAGCACACCCGGAAAAATATGGGTTTCTGTGCAAATGTCGGTGCAGTTCCCGGTCTGGCCTGCGCCTTTACACCAACTCCTCCAATTCCTCGACCAGCGTCTTGAAACGAGCCATGGCCGTCGCGACGGCATCGGGTTTCGTAAGATCGACGCCCGCGTCGCGGAGAAGAGCCAACGGGAACTTCGAGCCCCCCGCCTTCAGAAAGTTGAGATACCGCTCGCGCTCCGTGCGTCCGCCTTCCGCAACCCGTTTCGCCAGCGTGATGGCCGCCGAAATGCCGGTCGCGTATTTGTACACGTAGAACGCATGGTAAAAGTGAGGGATGCGGAGCCCTTCCAGCGACAAGGAATCGTCCAGGGCAAAACCCGGGCCAAAATACCGTTCCAACAGTGAGCGGTATTCCGCCTGGAGGCGTTCGAGGGTAAGAGGCTCTCCGGCCTCCGCAATCGCGTGGATGATTTTCTCGAATTCGGCGAACATGGTTTGGCGGATAAGGGTCCCGCGGATTTCATCAATCTCGCGGTTGATAAGGTATGCGCGGGTCTTCTTGTCCTCGGCTTGGTCGAGAAGCTGTGCGCTAAGCAATTGTTCATTGAACGTCGAGGCCACTTCCGCCACAAAAATGGTGTATTCGTAATACTGAAACGGCTGGTTGCGCGCACTGAAATACGTGTGCATCGAGTGGCCGGCTTCATGCGCGAGGGTGAACACGCTGTCGATGACGTCTGCCTGGTAATTCATAAGAATATAGGGTGGGCCGGTGTAGCCGCCGGCCGAAAACGCGCCGCTACGTTTCCCGCGGTTCTCATAGCGGTCGACCCAGCGCCCCGTACGCAGGCCTTTTTCGAGGGCGTTGCAGTACTGGGCGCCCAAGGGCGCTAAGGCCTCCATCACCATGCTGACGGCCTCGTCGAAGGACTTCTTCCATGCCCCCCTTCGCACAATGGGCACATAGTTATCATAGAAATGCAGGTCTTTTACGCGCAGGGCCTTGCGGCGGAGCTCGAGATAACGGTAGACCGTATCGAGATTATCGTGAACCGCCTCGATAAGGCTGTCGTAGACGGACGCGGGGACGTTGTCGGCAAACAGCGCCTGTTCGAGGCAGGAGGAAAACTTCCGCGCCCGTGACTGGTAGACATCCTGCAGCACCGACGAACTCAACGTTGCCGCGAGGGTATTAGCATGGCCCTCGTACTCGTTGTAGAACTGCTTGTATGCCTGTTTGCGCACGCCACGTCGCGACGACTCGAGGAGGGTGCGAAAAGAGCTCTGGGTCAGCTCGACCTTCACGCCCTTCTCGTCGGTGACAAACCCAAACGTGAGATCGGCGTCGTTCAACTGTCCGAAGATGCGTCCCGCGCTTCCCGCCACCTCGCCCTGCATGGCCAGCAGGCGTTCTTCCGCAAGCGAGAGAATGTGGGGACGATAACGAAGCAATTTCTTCAGATAGAATCGGTACGGCTCGAGTTCCTTCGAGCGTTGGAACCGCCGCATTTTCTCTTTAGGAACGGCTTGAATCTCAGGCGCGATGAAGCTGGCTGCTTCATTGGCTTTAGTGGCTACGTGCACATAGCGCGCGACCATCGCTTGATACCTGCTGTTCGCCACATCCTCGGCCGATTTAAGAAACGCGTACGACCCAAGGCGCTCGGCCAATTTCTCGAATTCCGTCTCGAAATCGAAGCAGGCGCGAATGGTTTTTGCGGACCGCCCGAGTCTGCCTCGGAACTTGTGAAACCCGTCCACCATGCGTTCAAGTTTTCTAAACGCTCGCTCCCACGCGTCGTCGTTGGGATACAAAGGGGTCAGGTCCCAGGTATCTTCCGGTTTCACTTTACTGCGGGGCGGAATTGACTTTGTCTTCGTTCTGGCCATGGCTGTTCCTTTGTTGGGATTGTGTGACCGTGTTTGCATGCCCGAGTATACCCAAGCACGGAAGGCTGGCCCAAACGGAAGGTTCTTGAAGCGAGTCCGGCAGGTGGGTGTAGTGACGTTTCGAATCCCTTCCGAACAGGGGGTCCTCTCAGCGAAACATGACCTATGAGGCTCGATTAAGACGGGTCCCGGAGGCCCATGCGGGGTTTCTGCCGCCCTTACAGGGCTTGTTGATGGGGGGCTTGCTCCCGGGGCGGCGCCACGTGTTCGGCGTGTCTTGCCCCGGGCTATTCTCTTTCGCCCCTGACGGGGCTCGGGCAACGGAGGACCGGCCTGTCACGTCGTAGTCACACTCTATGTGACGAAGGGGCATTGTCCAACCCGTCTTTAAGATCGCCGCGGGCGGATACGTCCGCGCTCCTTGTCATAATCACCGGCGAGGGCGCCGGTCCCACACCGGAAAGGACAAGAATCTTCGAGCCAGCAAACGATGAGCCCTTGGGCCCTCCGGCAACGGAGGACGGGCTTTCCAGCCCGTCCATAAGACCACCGCGGACGGATACGTCCGCGTTCCTTGTAACGACTTGTAATGACCGGCGAGGGCGGCGGTCCCACATCGGACAAATCTTCGAGGCAGCGCAGCATGAGCCGTTCGGCTCACCCGTAGGCGGGGGTGAATCCCGCGTACCCGCGGGATTTGGGGGTGGATTCTGGATCCGGGAGTCTGGTTACGGCTGCGCTGGATTATTTCGAGGCAGCGAACCATGAGCCCTTGGGCTCACCCATAGACGATGAAAATGAGGGGGCGACTTGTTCAAAAACCTTGGTACAGTCCCGTCTCGCTCCTTCGTCGCTCACTTGGTACAGTCCCGCTTTTATTTTGATCCTGTCTTTTTCATGCTCCGGTGAGATGTCTTACGATTTGACCGGGAGCTGGTCGGTGGAAAATGAAATGTATTCGGAATCGCATGGCTTTATCCAGAACACCTTTGAAGAAGGTTTTGTTATTACC
>JAWODE010000033.1:0-7267 GCA_046483455.1 Candidatus Hydrogenedentota bacterium
ATATCCTGAAGCCCGCCCTGGCTACAGGGGAGATGCGTTGCATCGGATCGACCACCTACGAGGAGTTCAAGAATTATTTTGAAAAGGACAGGGCGTTTTCACGTCGTCAGACATGTCCGACCCGTCCGACTCCGAGAAGCGCTTTGCCATAACCCGCGAGGGTACCAGTCCTTGATACACTCGGTCCACCACGCCCACAACACCTCCTCGAGCAAGGCGAAAACCCCTTGGTTTGTTGACTTTCATGCTCGACATATGGTGTTCTATCCGTCCGCCTTGTGAAGATAAACCAATGGCAGCCGAACACCCTGCTCGCTGTCGAAATTAATACAAAACCCAAGGGGGACGGAGGGCACAAGCCCCCGGAATCAGGCCATGTCACATGTCATTCCGAATCGAATCTGGGAGCCCCAGACCGAAACGATGCCGCGACAAGACATCGAGGCGTTGCAACTCACCCGCCTCCGCGAAACCGTCGCGCGTGTCGCCAATGTGCCTTTCTACAAGGAAGCGTTCGCTAAACTCGGCGTCGGTCCTGAGAGCATCGAGACTCTGGACGATATTCGGCGCCTGCCGTTTACCACCAAAGAGGACCTCCGCCGGCACTATCCCCTGGGTTTTCTGGCGGTACCCCGCAGCGAGATCGCGCGTTACCATGGGTCTTCCGGCACAACGGGCAAACCCACTTTCGTGGCCTACACGCCAAGAGACCTCGAAACCTGGGCCAACCTGTGTGCACGGTTTTTGGTCGCTGGCGGTTTGCAGCCCCATCATACCGTCAACATCGCCTTTGGCTACGGCCTGTTTACGGGAGGATTCGGTCTCCACTACGGTATCGAGCGCGTGGGGGCAGCGATCGTACCGGCATCATCGGGCAACACACCACGGCAGATCATGCTCATACAGGATCTCGGCGCCGAGGTGCTTATCAGCACGCCCAGCTACGCCCTCCAAATCGCCGAAATGGCCCGCGAACAGGGCCTCCGTCCCGCCGAGTTACCCCTCGAGTACGCCCATTTCGGCGGCGAACCCTGGACCGAGGACATGCGTATCGAAATCGAAACGCGGTTGGGAATCGAGGCCTATAACAACTACGGATTGAGCGAGGTTATCGGTCCCGGCATCAGCGGCGAATGCCACATGCGCGACGGCATGCATATTCAGGAAGACCATTTCATTGTCGAATGCATCGACCCCGAGACCCTCGAACCCGTTAGCGACGGCAGCTACGGCGAACTCGTCATCACGGCCCTTACCAAGGAAGCGTTCTCCCTGTTGCGCTACCGCACGCGCGACATTGCCGCGCTCAATCCCTGCCCCTGTGAATGCGGACGCACCACCGTGCGTATGAGCCGCATTATGGGCCGGACGGACGACATGCTCATCATCCGGGGCGTGAACGTTTTCCCCTCACAAATTGAAGAGGCTTTGTTGCGCGTCGAAGGTACCGCGCCCCATTACGAAATTGTGGTCGCGCGCCCCGCCGCGCTCGACGAAGTCACCATCCGCGTCGAGGTGCGCCCAGAAATCTTTTCGGACAAAATGCGGCAAATGCAATCCCTGAAAGAACGGATAGTCAGGGAAATTGCCTCGGTAACCGGCATACGCGCCCGCGTCGAATTGGTGAGCCCGCAAACACTCGAACGGTCCCCCGGAAAGGCCAAGCGCGTCATTGACATGAGAAAAGCGTGACTTTCTGTCGGATTTCGTGTATAAGATACCCCATATGAGGGGGATGTCCCGTGAGGCAAGGTGTACTGCCACACACGCGGATATGCCAGGGCGTAAAAGTGGAAACCTAACCGAATAGGGGGGGAATTATGCGAATTTTGATCTGCACACTCCTGACGTGTGCCCTATTGGGCACCGCGTATGCCGAGCTGCAAAACGTCGAGGTTTATGGACGCATCGACATTCGCGCACGGTACTACAAAAACGCATTTAACAATGCAGCTGTTTATGGGGGCGGTCCAGCCGGCGAAGTACGCATCCCGGCAAGCCTTCTGCCTGGCCGCCCCATCGGCAGCCCGGCCGGTGTCGTCAGTCCCTTTGATTACGACGATAGGGGCGCGGATTGGGGCTTCACCGAGCTGGTAACCACCCTCGGCATCAAAGCCGACCTTACAAACAACGTGAATGGCGTTATCGAGTTCTACGACTTCGAGCGCTGGGGAGGAGACGGCGACTTTCGAAGCAATTACATTACCGGAGCCGATAGCATGCCCGACACATCAAACGACGTCGAACTCCTCCAATCGTATATAGAGATAGGCGAGATCGGCGGTTTGCCCTTAAAGGCGCGCATCGGACGCCAGCGTATGCGATTCGACGAGGGCTGGCTACTCAGTGACCGCGCAACCCCGACCCTACGCATTTCATGGGACGGCCTGTTGCTGAATTACACAACAGACCAGTTTCAAGTGGACGCATTCGCAACGAAACTCGCGGAATCCGGCCCTATCGAGGAAGATGGAGACGTTGACTTCTACGGCCTTCGCGCGGCCTACACGGAGTTGGAAAAACTCGATATCGCCGCGTGGTGGTACCTGGTGCGCGATGCACGCGACCTGTCCGATACGAACCTTACATGGTTGGGCGAATGGCTTGAAGACCTGGTCGGCGTTGATGACTACGATGTAACATACTTGCACACCGTAGGCGGCCGCGGGTGGGGCAACTGGGGGCCTCTGGATTACGACCTGAAACTGGCCTACCAGTTCGGTAACGCAGACTCGGTGGGCTATTTGTTTAAGCCCAATGTCTACGGCGATGACGACGCCGAATGGGACCAGTGGGCCGCGGAACTCGAAGTCGGGTACACCCTTGATGTCCCCTGGAAGCCACGGCCCTATGTGCTCGGGGCGTACTTCGGCGGCGAAGACAACCGCGACATCAGTTTCTGGGAATGGCTGAATCCTTTCGACAAGCCTGACGCAAGCGTCTCGTTCAATCGCTTGTTCTCGGAAACAAACTATGCCCCTGCGTGTAACGACAACGGGTGCATGACGAACTTCAGCGAGCTGGCAGTCGGCGTCGACTTCAAACCGTTGGAGAAGGTATTCGTCAAAACTCAGGTCGGGCGCTACTGGGTCAACGAAACGTTCGCTTGGCCCGTATACTTTAACGTCGGCCGCTATCGCGTTCCCATCGCCCCAAATCTGAGCTTCTGGACTACCGACTCCGGCAACGACATCGGGTGGGAATGGCTCAACGTGGTTAGATATGCTTACAGCGACAATCTCACCGTCCTGCTTTTCTACTCCCACTTTTTTGTCGACGAAGACCACGGGTTGGACGGCAACTATTTGTGCCAGAATGGGCTCCTTTCCATGGGCGGCACCGACGACGACGATGCCGACTATGTGTTCCTGTGGCTCATCTTAAACTTCTGATGCAACAACGCGCCGGTCAAAGGCCGGGCTGGACTTTCCGTCCACCCGGCCTTTACATTTTCTCTTCATGTGGAAACACACATACCTAGACATAGCCGGTCTACCCGCCGCAGACTTCCCCCACGGCATTGCCGTTGCGCTACTCCTTATTTGCGCGTGGGGCGCATCCGCCGCCGGACTCCCCACAAACCTTGAGCACATGCTTCAATCCGACCACCCTCCTTCCTCGGCCGTATGGCTGGACAGTCTGGACCTTAGCCCTATCCGGCAAGACTGGGGCCGGCCACGCGCCGGCCGCTCGGTCGGCCGCAACGAAATGCGCGTGGGCGGCATCCGTTATCCCCACGGCCTCGGCACCCATGCGTTCAGCGAATGTCACATCGAGCTTTACGAAAACTGCGAACGGTTCCTCGCCATGGCCGGTATTGACGATGAGGTCGGCCCCAATGGCTCGGTGATCTTTGAAGTATGGGTGGATGATGCGCTGCGTTGGAAAAGCCCAGTCCTGAAAGGTAACGATGCCCCGCATCTCGTCGAGGTAGACCTCGCATCCGCGAGCCGTCTCACGCTCATTGTAGACCCGGCCGGAGACGGCATCCATCTTGACCACGCGGATTGGGCAGGTGCCTTGTTGTTTCTGCGCGACAAGACATCGCAGTATCCCCGCGTCGTTTCGCCGCCGCCGGTGGACCCTCCTTCCGTTTCCGACAGTCAACCGGATGCCCCCAAGATTAACGCCCCCCGCGTAGTGGGCTGTACACCGGGAAATCCCTTCCTTTTCCGTATTCCTTGCGCCGGCCAACAACCTATCAGCATTGCCGCAAAAGGCTTGCCGCCGGGACTCACTCTCGACGCGGACACTGGAATCATCAGAGGCGTCGTTCAGGAAAAAGATGTATACACTCTTGACATACACGCGCAAAACATCCATGGCGAAGGGCGTCAAACCATCTTGCTCGTCGCCGTCCCGCATTCCCTCGCCCTTACTCCGCCCTTGGGCTGGAATTCCTGGAACGTATGGGGGGAAACGGTGGACGCCGCAAAGGTCCGCGCGGCCGCGGATGCCCTCATCGCTACCCGTCTTGCCGATTATGGATTTCAGTACGTGTGCATCGACGATGGATGGGCGCGCGGCCGCGATAGCGACGGCGCCATCCGTCCCAATCAAAAGTTCCCCGACATGCCGCGCCTGGTGCGATACGTGCACCACTTGGGATTGAAAGCAGGCATCTACTCCTCCCCCGGCCGCACAACCTGCGCCGGCTACGAAGGCAGTTACGACCACGAATTTCAGGACGCGCGCACGTTCTCTTCATGGGGTATGGACTTCCTCAAATACGATTGGTGCTCATACAACGCCGTCGCGCAAGGACAAGGCCGCGAGATGTTCATGAAGCCTTACCGGCTCATGCGCCAGGCCCTCGATGCCTGCGACCGCGACATCGTCTATGCCATCTGCCAGTACGGCATTGGAAACGTGTGGGAATGGGCCGCTGAGCCGGACGTCCGCGGCAATCTCTGGCGTACGACCAAGGACATTACCGATACCTGGCCCAGCATGCTCCACAATGCACGGGCCACCGCCGAAGTGACCGGTTTTGCGCGCCCCGGCCACTGGAACCATGCCGACATCATGGTTCTCGGCAAATTGGGGTGGGGAAAAGAACTCCGCGATACACGATTGAATCCCCGCGAGCAGCACACGCATGTCACTTTATGGACTTTACTGCCCTCCCCGATGTTTCTCGGGTGCGACTTGAAGCAATTGGATGCCTTCACGCTTAACCTTCTCAGGAACCCGGAAATAATCGCCGTGCATCAGGACCCCGCCGCACAGCCCCTCCGTTCCCTTGCCCGCGATGAGAAAAAACAAACGCGTGTATGGGCACGGAAGCTCTGGGACGGCACGTTCGCGGTCGGTCTTTTCAATTTCGGCCGCAGAAAAGGCCCCCAACAGATTGCCGTCACATGGACCCAGCTCGGCCTTCCCTCGGCTCCTCAACCAGTACGCGATCTCTGGCGGCGGAAAAACCTGGAAAGCACCAAGGAAGGCATCACCCTAACCATCCCACCACACGGATGCGCACTGCTCAAAATGGGCGTCCCGATGAAAGACGACGCCGCACTCGAGGCGCTGCGGCACCGTTATGAAGCAGTGCAACAAAAATAACCAACTAATGGCCAAGGGCTGCGTTTACCACGAGCTGCACGTCTTCGGCGCCCGTCTCTCCGCTGTTATTCACGTCCGTGTCCATCCATGGTGGCAACTCCAACTGCAACAGGGCATTCACCGCCAGTTGCACATCCACGGCATTGATCACGCCGTTGCGATCGATATCCGTGCCCGACGGAGGCAGAAACAGCGCGTAAAACGAGAAATGGCTCGTCTTGAACGTAAGGTAATCGACCGCGTCGCCGTCCTCGAATTGGACATCAGACAGTCCCGCCGTCCTCCAATACCCCTCCTTTTCGTCATAGACAGCGGGCCTCACCTCACTGCCATCCGGCACCGATATACTTAGGGGAATGCGCACGGTCACCTCGCTACCGAAGGCCGCGCCTTCGGGACCAACCTCTACGACTTCGCTCACGGCCCCTCGCGGAGCATTCGGTGTACCGCCTTCCGGGACCATGCCGATAGTCACTACAAGAGGTTCCGAGACCGCGCCGGTCGGTACAATCACCTGAGCCCCGTTAATTGCGCTTCCACCGTCATTGACCGTTACGGAAGTATCCGCCCCGGGATTGATCTCGCTGGCCACCAACGGTTCTTCTTGCGTAATGGTCAGGTAGAGCGAATCCTGCACTGAGGCATCTTCATCGTCGGTCACGGTCAGAGTTGCTTCATAACTCCCCCGCGCCGTGCTCCCTGGATAGGTATAAACGGGGCTCTGTTCCGAACTTGTCTCTCCATCCCCAAAAATCCAGGAAAAAGAAACGTCTCCCCCATCGGGATCATTACCATCGCCCGTAAACTGCACTTCGAACGGTGCAACACCCGCCCGGGGCGATGCGTCGGCAGTGGCTGTCGGCGGCTCTTCCACACTGCCACTTTCGGTCACGTTGATAAGCTTAGTCTTTTGGGCACTCAATCCGCTGTTGTCTTCCACACTCAATTCGACCGTGAACGTCTCCGCTTTAGTGTAGGTGTGCTGGGCCGTCCCAACCGTATCCATTTGGAGTGCGCTGTTGTCTCCGAAATCCCATGAATAGCTCGCGATTCCCCATTCATCGGCGGACGCCGTCGCATCGAATTCAACCAGCAACGGTGCGTCTCCTGATAGCGGTGACGCTGTGAAGGCAACAGTCGGCGCTACAGTATCCCGGACGCCACCGGGGCCGCCGTCAGCCCCCACATCGTTGAGCGTACCGTCTTTATCATCATAGGAAGGGTCGGGATTGCCCGCGTCCCGGCATGGTGACGCCGCTTCGAGATGAAAATTGGCCGAAGCTGCGTCCACGAACAACGGATCGCCACTGAAATCCGTCCCCGCCGCGGCAGGACCGTTATAATCGGTGGTGTTTCCAAAGAAACAATTGTAGCCCGAAGACGCCACGCCGCCCGAATCCGCCGAAAAAGCAGTTCCGTTCATGCTGAAAATGCTATTCTGAACACTGCCGAACGAAGCACCGCTTTCACCCCGCAATCCGTAAGTCGCATTGTTGTAAACCGTATTGTTTTCGAAAACGACCTCGGCCCCTGCGGCGGCCAACAGTCCTTTGCCGCTATCGGACAGTACGCAATTGGTTACGGCGCAGTTCATGGACTCCGGCACAAATACCGCCCCCTCCGTTCCCGCATCGCTGACCGTAAACCCCCGAATAACGCAATCCTGGGCCGCCGTCACGACATGCTGGTTCGCTCCACCGCCCGT
>JAWODE010000043.1:0-3313 GCA_046483455.1 Candidatus Hydrogenedentota bacterium
CGACCGATGTACCCAGGTTCATCGATCCCGCCTGGCACGACGCGTACGTCCAAGCCTGTGAAGATGCCTGCGAAGCATATGGGGACCGTCCGGGCATCGCTTATTTTTTCGTCGTCGACGAGGCCTTCAAACAGTACCGCGATGCGATCATTCCGAAAGCCGAACGGGAATCCCCGTTTTGGGATGCTCTCGATGCCGAAGTGCGCGAGCGGTTTGGCGAGGGGACCTACGGACTGCCCGACGACAAAAACGACCCGAACCCGTACAAGTGGATCGCATACTGTTCGTGGGCGGCCGACGATCTCGCGGGCACGTTTGCGCGGCTCCGAGCCGTTATTGACGCTTCGGGCTGTGGCGCGAAGCTCCTGGGGCCCGACGAGTTTTCGACCCTCGTTCCGCTACATTGGTGCGATCTGGCCCCCTCGGTGGACGTGTTCACCGGCCAGTCCCTAAGCACGCATACCGGCTCGGGACGGCACGATGCCGGTTTTTTGACGAAATGCGCCGCTGATTTCACGCGTAAGCCGGTCCACAACGCCACCCAAGTGCCCCTGTACGGCGGTTCTCCCTCGCCTGAGGAAGTGCAGCGCCAGTACTCGGAAGTTCTGCGGAACAACGGCGACGGCCAGATGCTCATCGGGGTGGAGTGGCACGATCGCGAACTCAACCATCACAAATACAGCGCACCGGCGCGTTGGGAAACGATCAAAAATTTTCTGCAATTGCAGTCCAAGTACGCGGTCCAGCCCCCCACGTACAGCGCCGCGGGCATTCTCTTTTCAAGTCCGTCGCAGATGGTCCGGTGCATGCGCCTGAACGACAGCGAAATCCAAACGGCGTATGCATTTTGCGGCCCGGTCCTTGGTGGATGGCCGCGCATGCTCGACAGCTACGCCGTCTCTAAAGAGAAGGATTCATTCGATGAGCTCTCGCTTGTCATCGTACCGCACGCTCCGTATGAGCATCGCGTGGTCTACGAGGCGTTGACGCGTTTTGCAGAGGCGGGCGGACTGGTGGTGGTTCTCGATCCCCAGGCATTCCAATTCGACACGCAGGGCAAAGCGTTCGAGCGCGAGCCGTTCCTGGGCGCGGAATTGGTCGCTACGGACGCGCAGCGCTCGCTCGAAACCACGTGGCCGGCCGAGATGCGGCTTCGCGTGTGCGACCGCAACTGCTACACCTTGGTTCCCACCGCGAAAGACGAAGTCGTGGCTACGTATGAGGACGGCAGCGCCGCGGCCGTGCTTCATGCCGTGGGCGAGGGACAGGTGCTCACCTTTGGCACCAACCCCGTCACGGACAGAAACGTCATTCACGATGCGCGGTGGCAGGCGTTCTGGGAAGCCCTTCTGGCGAAGCGTAATGTGCCTGTGAATCTTGGCATTTGGCAACTGCGCCTACCCGACGAGGCGCTGGTGCGGGCCAAGGCGCCCTCGGATATATGCGTTACCGGCAACAACTTTCTCCGCGTTCAAAACGGGGTGTACCTCGGCGCAAATCGCCCCGCGGACGGCTACTATTCGTTTAGTGTGGCCCCGGATTTATCGCCCGAGAGTGCCGAAGACGAGCGCATTCTGTTCAGCGAAGGCGATTTAACCGACCGTACAACCGCGGATGACGGCCCCTTCGAGATGCCCCGACGGGTGGCCGAAAAACCCTACAAAGAAGCCGATTGGGCCAATCGCTGGAGTGCCGAAGCCCTCGCGGATGGGCTAACGCTCACTTTCGCGTTTCAGGACCTTCAGCATCTTTCGCGCGTGCGGTTCTGGTTCAGCGGAAGAATGCCCGAACTAACGCTTACCGCTCTCGCGGGGGATGAAGAAATTGCCACGGCGCAGCTTCCGGCACAAGATGCGGGCAAAAACGTGTTCGATGTCGAAACGCAGCTTGCCGGAGAAGCAGACCGCGTCGAATTCCGATTCGCGCCCAGCTCGGCCCCCTTTGCCTTGGCCGACGTCGAGGTCTGGGCAAAACTGTAAGTACTTGGGTCCAAAATACGGTTATCTCTGACCTCTTTCGTGACTAATGTGCGTTAAAGAGCCCTGCCACTTTGTGGGTTTTGTAAGGACCGTGTTCCCAAGCCGCGCCACGAAAGAGACGTACACGCCTCATAGATTTCAGCGCGCTGGAAATGGACTGCGGCAGCAACCCTATTCTTTGTTCACGAAGGGCACGACGCTACGCACGAAGCCGACGGTGGGTTCCGGCTCGGGGGGCACAAACTCGATGCCGAGCATCTGAAGCAGCGAGCCCTCCGCAAGCCGAAGGTCTACAAAGGCCTTCTCGAGGGCAATGATCGCTTGCACTTCTTGGCTTTGCGCGGCGGTCAAGTCGTCCTGCATATCCAGTACCTGATAACTCGAGGTCAGCCCCAGTTCGAGGCGCTTCTCTTCGGCGGCTACGTTGACTTCCTGCAGCTTACGCGACTGCTTGCTGCTTTCGACCAGCGTGCGGTTGGTCTCGATTGCTGTGTAGGCTGTTCGGACCGCGAGCATAATATCTTGCTTCGTTTTTTCGAGTTGCCGCTCGGCTTCGCTCTCTTCAATACGGGTCCGCTCATATTGCCCCCGCGCCGCACGGTTGCCGATAGGTACCGACCCTTGAATGTTAACCGTGTAGGAATTGTCGTTCCGTTCGCGGACGCCGTTGAACACATCGTCCTCATCCGGGCCCCGGCCGCCCTGAAACACTGAGCCCCCGATATCCAACTGGGGCAGCAGATCGTTTTTGGCAACGGTCTTATTGATGCCGGCGTTCTCGATCACCAGCTCGGCGGAGCGAACTTCCGGACGTAATTCGAGCGCGCGATCGAGACTCTCTTCGATATCGACCTCGGATTCCTCGGGAGTCGGCTGGTCTACAGGCCTAATCCGTCGTTCCTGCAACGGTTCTCCCTTCTGGACGTTGAGAAGATTCCGGAGGCGGTTTGTGGCATCGGCCACCGTTCCCATAGCGGAGATCACGTCACTTTGCCGCGCGGCCAATCCCGCCCGTGCCTGGACCACATCAATGGCGGCGCCCGTACCAATCTCGAGGCGTTTTTCGTTCAGTTTAAGCAGGCGCTCGGCATTCGCCATGCTGCTTTGCCGGACCTTCAATTCTTCGACGGCGCCTACCAAGTCCCAATACGCTTTGATCACCTCGGCAAGGGAAGTCATGGTTTGGAGTTTGAGCTGCTGTTCCGCCGAGGCCCGGGAATTCTTAGCGATACGCACGCGCGCGAGGTTGACGGCTTTGCCGCGGCCACGCAATAACGGCTGGGTAAGCGACAGCGTGAGGCCGCCGCTCCATTCCTCGATAAAATAGTTGAAGG
>JAWODE010000051.1:0-3496 GCA_046483455.1 Candidatus Hydrogenedentota bacterium
TTCGGCGAGGGTCTCATAATACCGGATAGCCAAAGGCTCAAGCCCACCATGGGTCTCCATCGCCTGCTCAAACAGCTCGGGGGTATCGTCTATGGACATCTCCCCCACGTAATGGACCGACCCGACCATATAATCGAACTTGAATCGCTCGCGGTATCCCAGCATGGTCTCCGCGTAGCGGTCCACGGGTACCACCTCGGCCTCAAAACCGCGCAAAACCGTCAAACGGTCCGCAAACTCCTCCGCCAATGCGAAAACGGCCTTGCCATACCGTTCAAAATCGTCCTGGACCTTGTCAATGGTCCACCCCAACCTGCGCTCATTGGGATAAAGAAACCGCTCCTCGACCCGCGCGGCATGCTCGGTCACGCCATAGGTCGTGAACCCCTTCGCGACGGCTGCCTCCAGAATATCGCGCAACGTACCTTCCCCATGATCGCAAAACTCGCCCGTGTGCCCGCCATGCAACGAAACATACCAGGAAGGCGATTCTGTAGAACTCATAAAACCTCCAATTCCTCAACTCGCGAAATGCGCACGAAACCTAACAAATCAACGCCGTCCGGCGCAAAAGGCGAGACACCGTGCAAAAGTCGTCCGCGCCGATGTTGTCGCGCGGCAAAAAGCCTACTCCTTCGTTACCGGCTAAAGCTTCTACCACGACCGACCGGTCCCTTCTCGGGTTGCGCCGGGAACGCGAACGTGACACACTGAGACCGGTGTAAATTGTAGAACCATCTGCGAAGGAGAGCCGGCTTATGACCACGTTTGTGCTGCTTAGTGTTTTAATGGGAGGCGCTGAAACGCTGACCACCGGCCCCGTCGAAACCGTGGCCGAGGGATTCAAGTTCACCGAGGGTCCGGTGTGGCTTCCGGGCGGGCCGCTCGTTTTCAGCGATATCCCCGCCGACACCATCTACAGGGCCGACAAAACCGTGTACCGCCGCCCTAGCGGCAAGTCCAATGGGTTGACCCTCGACACGCAAGGACGGCTCATCGCCTGCGAACACGGCAACCGCCGCGTGAGCCGCACCGAAAAAGACGGAACAGTCGTGGCTCTCGCCGAAACGTACGACGGAAAGAAGCTTAACAGTCCCAATGACGTTGTCGTCCGTTCGGATGGCACCATCTTTTTCACGGACCCGCCGTACGGTCTCGAGGGCCGCGAACAGGAGCTGCCCTTCCAAGGCGTGTACGCTATCAAACCGTCCGGCGAACTGGTGCTCCTTGTAGATGATTTCGTCAAACCCAACGGGCTCGCATTTTCCCCGGACGAAACCATCCTGTATATCGCCGACACGGACGGCGGTCACATTCGCGCATTCGATGTCGCCGAAGACGGGTCGCTGACCAACGGGCGCGTTTTCTGCGAACTCCCCGGCCCCGACGGCATGAAAGTCGACACAAAGGGTAACGTCTGGAGCACCGCCCGAGACGGCGTGCGGGTGTTCAACCCCGAGGGCAAGCACCTTCAAACCGTGGAGTTCCCGCAGAACCCCGCAAATTGCGCCTTTGGCAACGAGGATGGCCAAACGCTCTACGTCACCGCCCGCACCGGCCTCTACAAAGTCCGTTGTACCGTGAAGGGCATTCTGCCGGGATCAAAGAAATAGGCTGCAAAAAGCATGAACTCTAGGCAGGGCCTTGGGTATTTCTTGGCTCGGTTTTAAAACTTGATGGTGAAGGAGCGTTTCCCAAGCATACAAATCACGTGACCCAGTTTGATCCCCACAGCAAGCATTTCTCTTAGCTCATTCCTCGGTGGAAGCTGGCAGCTCGGAAACAATGAGTTCCCTGCCTTCGAGGGTATACGAAACCTCGGCAGGAGCCTGCACCTCGACATTGTAGTCTCCCGGTTCGTCGATAATGAGAAAGTGCTCGGAAGGCAGCGTCGAGGAAGACACCGCCGTGACTAATTCTTCAGAGACAGCATCAAGGACATAAACCTTTATTTGCCCCCCTAAGAAGGAAGAAGTGTCAACCCACCAATCAATTCGCAGGAGGGAGGAGGAAACCGAAGCGTAACGCTGGGTGACACCTGTGCTTTTGATAGAAAAGAGATCTGTGTATTTCAGAGATGGTTCATAACCTGCCGCACGTGCTTCTTCCAAAGCAAGGAGATTATTGACCAAGCTTGCGAGCCGCCGAGCTTTCGAAGCATCAATTTGTATTGCGGTTTTACCCTGGATTTTGTCTCGATGCGCTTTCGCAGCAAGTTGGTTTAGCGTCCGTTGCTGCGCTGCAATACGGGAATTATACTCTTGCGCGATTTGCTCAGCTTGAGCATCTGCCTGACCAAAGGCCTCAGTCCTTCTCCGGTTTGCCTTCTCTGCGTAAAAATCCCTCCATAAAAGATGCGCGTTGGCCGAATCATATTCTCTGAATTCAATCATTATATCCGCATTTTCAGCGTGACTATCCCGTAGTTTACGGTTCCAATCAAGTTCAGAATCACCATGTGCTTCGGCATAGGCAGAATTGATGCGACTGTCTCTGGAAACGGCCGCATTGTCAATATTCCTGCGAACGCTGTCCAATTTTCTCTGATTTTGCTCTCGCCTCTGGCACACAGTCTCTTTCGTGCGCTGCTTTTCTGTTTCCGCCGCAGCCGCTTGGTCTATTGCAGAAGCGAGAAATGCATCCCTTTCTTCGTCTGAAAGCTGGCACCAGTGCTCGTAAGCTGCTTCGAACTGCACTTGTGCCTCCATTCTCAGACGCCGTTTATATTCTTGTAAGGCACCTTCGCTAGAAGTTGCTTCTGAGAAATCAACGGCGTCTGCGTTAACGCCAGAAGTTGCCTCAGTAGAAACAGGATCAAGACCCTCGTCATTGGAAGTGGTTTCAGGGCTATCCTCTACAGAAGTGACCTCTTCCTTGCTAAAGTACTTCTTTCGGCCCGTTTTTGGGAAAAGCACCACATACTGATTGGTAAGTTCCTCAATAACGACGTCGCTATACTCTCGGCCACGATAGGTAATCGTATCCGCAAAACATGTGAGCGCAATACCCAGAACGAGAAACATGGAGGCATGACGAATCCAATCGCGCATATCATCATCCTCATTGTTTGTCGAGATTCTTTTTTGATACAAATAATATTAATTATTTATAAACCTTCTCTTTCTTATATGCAAGCGATTAAATCCAATAAATACCAGATGGTTTTCTGCGGATTGGTCTTCCCGCCATGACGCTATTGAAGTCGTCAGTCTCGAATTCAACACGTCCGTTTTCTTGGATTAGCTTGGGGGACTTCGCAGGACCGCTCGCCGCCCGAGTGGCGCGGTCGGGAACTTACGCCACATCGGAAGGTAATGACCGGCGAGGGCACACCGCGCATGCCGCAAGACCCTGGATTCCTGCTTGCGCAGGAATGACGGAGAGAGGGTGCGTCTGCCACAAGACCCTGGATTCCTGCCTGCCCGGAAATTACGGCGATGGGATGCTTCTTTTCCTCACTTCCGACAGAGACCTCCTTTTGGCTTAAGAACCTGTT
>JAWODE010000106.1:0-8609 GCA_046483455.1 Candidatus Hydrogenedentota bacterium
GAATGTCACGCTGCGTATGTGCCAGGCGTATCATGTAGCCCTCAATGCATGCATGGTTCCCGCGCCAACGATGGCATAAAGTCGATTCTTCAGACTTAATTGGCGTTTATTGGCGTTCATACGCGGTTCCTTGTTTCTTATCCGCGAATGGACGCGAATAGACGCGAATGTCACGCTGCGTATGTGCCGGGCGTATCATATAGCCCTCAATCGATGCATGGTTCCCGCGCCAACGATGGCATAAAGCCCATTCATCAAACTTAATTGGCGTTTATTGGCGTTCATACGCGGTTTCCTCGTATTTTATGCGCGAATGGACGCGAATAGACGCGAATGTCACGCTGCGTATGTGCCAGGCGTATCATGTAGCCCTCAATGCATGCATGGTTCCCGCGCCAACGATGGCATAAAGTCGATCCTTCAGACTTAATTGGCGTTTATTGGCGTTCATTCGCGGTTCCTCGCTTCTTGAAGCGCGAAGGCACGGGAATCTGCGCGAATGCTGGAATGGGTGAGCGCCATGCGTTTCCACTCGAGTTTTACTCCCCCGAAGTTGAGGAGAACGCCTACAGGCTTGCCGGTTGCTTTGAGGTAGTTGAGGAGCTGCGCCTGCTCGACGACGCCCAGTTCCTTGACGGCTTTAATCTCCACAATGACCTGATCGAAGCAAAGAAAATCCGGAATGTATTCCTTGGTTAGCGTTCGGCCCTTATAGGCGATCTCAACGGTGGGTTGAGCCGCGAACGGAATCTTCCGCGCCTCGAACTCGCAGCCAAGCGCCTCCTGATAGACCGCCTCAAGAAACCCGGAACCCAGCTCGTTCGATACCTCCATCGCCGCGCCAACAATGGCGTAAACCTCATCCTTCAATATTAATTCGCGTTGGTTCGTGTTCATTTGCTGCCCCCCTCGCTTCTTTATCCGCGAATGTACGCGAATGCGCACGAATATTGGAATATGAACATGTCATGCGTTTTCTGTAGCCCCTATCAGCACCAATTCGCGTTTATTGGCGTTGATTCGCGGTTTTTTCATCACACCCTCACCTCGACGATGGTCATGGTGTCATTGCCGAAGATGTCCACCACCTTGACGGCGAGCTTGCGCGGTCCGGAAGCGACTTTGTGGGCCGCGCTGACCAACTCGATCGAGCGGTCCTTTTTCGTGCGGAAACTCTGCCACTTGTTCTCGAAGATGAAGTCGCCCGTCCACCGTTTTTCCCACGCGCGTTGCTTGGCCTCATTCATCTGTTGAACCGCTAATGCACGCGAATGAACGCTAATGTCTTGTTCTGATTCGCGTCTATTTGCGTTGATTCGCGGTTTCTCGATCTGCGGCTCACCCACTTGTTCGATGGTCTGAAAAGGGAGGACGATGTTCCAGACCAGCTCGACCTCGGGTTTGTGCTCGAACAGTAGAAAGGGGTATTTTCGGGCAATTCCCTGTCCGCTTCGAGATAGCGGATGATTTCCTGCTTCTCCTGGTCGGATAATCTCAGCATTACTACTCCCTACTTCTCATTTTGGGCTGCGCGGGGGTGCTTCCGCAAAGCTGACGCATCCTCCTAAGGATGCCTCGGATACTTGCCGAAATCAGGGGGCCGCTTCTCGTTGAACGCATTGCGGCCTTCCTGGGCCTCGGGGGTTTGGTAAAAGAGGAGGGTCGCATTGCCCGCCAATTCCTGCAGCCCTGCCTGGCCGTCGCAATCGGCGTTTAACGCCGCTTTGAGACAGCGCAGGGCCGTTGGAGAATTACGCAATATCTCGCGGCACCACTGGATGGTTTCTTCTTCGAGGCGATCGTACGGCACGACGGTATTGACCAGTCCCATGTCGAGGGCCTCCCGGGCGGAATACTGGCGGCACAGAAACCATATCTCGCGGGCTTTCTTCTGTCCGACGATCCGGGCCATGTAGCTCGAGCCGTAACCCCCATCAAAGGAACCGACCTTCGGACCCGTCTGGCCGAAAATGGCGTTGTCAGCGGCGATCGTCAGGTCGGCGATCAGGTGCAGAATGTGTCCGCCGCCGATGGCATAGCCCGCAACCATGGCAATGATGGGCTTGGGGCAGGTCCGCATTTGGCGCTGAAAATCGAGCACATTCAGGCGGTGGCGGCCGGCATCGTCCACGTACCCGGCCTCGCCCCGAATCTTTTGGTCGCCGCCTGAGCAAAAGGCCTTCTCGCCTTTGCCCGTAAGGATGATTACACCGATCGTATCGTCGAAACGCGCGTCGGAAAGAGCATGCGACATCTCATCGACGGTTACCGGCCGAAATGCATTGCGGACTTCCGGCCGGTTGATGGTGATTTTTGCGATTCCTTGCGCCTTTTCATACAAAATATCCGTATAGGTTCCGGCGGTTTTCCACTGAATATTGGCCATAAACAGAACTCCCGGGTTATGGACACGATGGTTACCGCGCGGCGCCCCCGCGCAGGTCATCAAGTAAACCGCGTAAAAGGGTAGTATAGTCCGCGGGTTTTTCGAAGTGCACATTGTGTCCGGTATTTGGCATGACGGCCACGGCGGCGCGGGCGAGGAATTGGCGCATGTCTTCGGCAATGGCGCGGTATTTTGGGTCTCGCTCGCCGACGATAAGCACCGTTGGAACGCCAATTTCGGGCAACCTTTCCCAAAGTGAGGGCTGAGCGCCCGCCCCCATACCGCGAAGGACTTTTGCCAGTTCGCGCGCGTTGTTTCTGCGCCGGTACTCGAGGAGTGCGTCGAAGCGGGGTCCCTGTTCGCGGAGTGTCTCGAAGAGCGGGCGTGCGTACCATTGGCGGAGAAAGGTCTCCCAGTTTCCCGTCTCGAGTTCTCCGGCAATGCGATTGTCATAGTCGCGGCGCTCAGCGCGGTCTGTCTCCGTGGGAAGACCCGGCGAGGCTGCTTCCATGATCAACCCCTCGATGCGTTCGGGGTAATCCGCGGCCAGATAGAGGCCGAGTCTTCCGCCCATCGAGTAACCGACTACATAAAACCGGCCCGGTGACAGGCGGTCCATCAAGTGCATAACATCCCGTGATACCGCCGCCATCGTATAGGCGGCGGCATCGTTGCGCACCGGCGTATGCCCGTGGCCCGGCAAGTCGATCAAGACGCACCGGTAATCCTCGGAGAGTTCCTGCGTAATAGGCCGCCAGTCCTCGCTCGAGCCCATGAACCCGTGGATGAACAAAACGGTCACGTTCCCGGAGGGATTCAGCACAACGTAATGAAGTTCCCGTGTCATAAGTGTCCGTCCGTTCCTTCTCGGCTTCGTAGCGCCGTCAGCGCCTCGGTATCGATTCTATTGTGCAAGGCCGCGTTTTCCGTACGGTCCGTTCGAACCTCGAGAAGCGTCGCGCGGGGTGTATCCAGCGCTGCCTCGTATTCCGTTCTGAATTCGGCCAATGATTCCGGCCGCACGTACGCCAGACCGTACATGGCGCACGCGTGTCCAAAGCCCAGACCATGAGGCGTCGTGAAATAAGGTTCCAAGACTTCCTTATGCTCCGCCACGGGAAGAAAGTGGAAGACTCCGCCCCCGTTGTTGTTGATGACAACAAGAACCACGGGAACCTTTACCTCGCGCAACAGAGCCAGACTGTTCAGGTCATGGAGGGTTGCCAAATCGCCGAGGATTGCCGTGATCGCACGTCCACTGCCGTGTGCTACTCCCGCGACCGTCGCGATGTTCCCGTCGATACCGCTCGCTCCGCGATTCGCAAAAACCGCGGGACATGCTCCCGTCGCAGGCGCGTAGCGCTCCATGTCCCGTATAGGCATGCTGTTGCCGAGGAACAGTCCGTCCGATTCGCGCACGGCGGCTGCGACACAACGGGCGACGGCCGGTTCCGACAAGTCCTCGTGTGCCTCGAAACACTCATCCAGAATCCGTGTTGCCCGGTTCTGGTATTCGCGAATGCCAGCAAGCCAGATGCGAGCGCGCTTGTCTGATTCTTTGACCCCCATATCGCGGGTCATGAGCGCCTCGCACGCCTGGGGGATATCCGCTTCGACACGCAGCGATGCGAGGTGCCCCGGGTCTTCGCGGTCCGGATGGTCCGCTATCCGGACGTAGTGCGCGGGACGGCAACGCTCGAGCCAGAGCTGAAAACTTTTCGAGACCATCGAGCCGCCGATATGGAGCAGCAGGTCAGGTGCGAGGTCACGAGCGGTTTCGGGCGATGAAAGGAGCAAATCAAAGTAGCTTATGGTCGACTCGCCGCGATAACCTAAACGGAGACCGGATGTTACGCCTGGAAATGCCGGGTACCGGAGTTTAGATATCAACCCAGCGACCGCCGTCCGCTCTTCCGCCCGATCCAGTTGCCCAACCGCCACAACGGGCCTTCGGGCCTCTTCCACCATATCGTGTAAGAGGGCGGCGGTTTCTACGTCCAACCCTCGGAACGGAGGTACATAGCGCGTATAGGGCTCTTGGGACGCACTCCATTCAGCAAGCGGCTCGATGTAGCTATTCAGACCGCTTTCCTCTTTGTTGGGCGCTAGAGGCTCGCGATAGGCACAATTGATGTGCACGGGGCCCGCCTCGGGCCGCGTGGCGCGGTAGACGGCCTGGTCGATGGTGGTCAGGACGAATGCCGGTGCTATCTCCCGGGTGGGACATGGGAGGTCGAAGCGCCAGCGGGTATACGGGCCAAACATCCCGGCTTGCCGGATGGTTTGATTCGCTCCTGTTTCGAGCAGCTCGGGAGGACGGTCCGCCGTGAGCACAACCATGGGAATGCGCGACTGGCCGGCTTCGATGATGGCGGGGTAGAAGTTGGCCGTGGCCGTGCCCGAGGTGCAGATCAGCGCAGCCGGTTTCTCGGCGCCGCGGGCGTAGCCGAGGGCGAAGAAAGCAGCGCCGCGCTCATCGTAATGCATAACGCAATTCGCTAGGCTATTGCGTGCCGCGGCAATGGTTAGGGGGGTAGAGCGGGAACCCGGGGAGATGCAAAAGGTGTCGACGCCATTGCGCACCAACTCCTCGACCAGCAGCCCGGCCCAGAGTTGGTTCAATGTTGCATCCGTTTCAGTCATCGTGCCCGGTAAGTGCGCTTAGTGCGTTGCTGAGTTTTGTGTCGATCTCATCCCATTCGGCGTCCGGCGAGGAACCGTCGACGATTCCCGCGCCCGAGTATAGCGACAGGATGTTGCCATGCACCAGTCCCGACCGTATGGCAACGGCAAATTGGCCGGACTCCGGTCCGACCCAGCCCACGGGGCCCGCGTACCAGCCCCGGTCGAAGGGTTCGTGTTCGCGGATGTACTCGAGGGCTTTGGCCGTGGGGGTGCCGCCCACCGCCGGGCTGGGATGCAACGCCTTCATGATAAGCGCGTCGGATACGTCCGCTTGCAAGATGCCCTCGATGGGGCACATGAGATGTTGGCATCGTGGAAGCTTCAATACCGAAACCTCCGGATTTGTATAAACGCTGCGGCATAAGCCGTCGAGCGTTTCCCGAATTGCTTGGACCACAAATCCATGTTCGCGCCGGTCTTTTCCGCTGGAGAGGAATTCACGTGCCAGGGTGGCGTCTTCGGCGGAGGTCGCGCCGCGTGGGCGGGTACCGGCGAGGGCTTCGGTTTCCACGTGACGGCCATGGCGATTGTATAGCTGCTCAGGCGTCGCGCCCAGAAACGCCGTGCCGGCTTCGGGTTGGAAATAGAATTGATAGGTGGCTGCTGTCCGCGCCACAATCCGCGTAAGCAGGGCCAAGGGGTCGGGAGGTATGTCAAACATAAACACGGAGCGCCGCGCCAAGACTACTTTCCGCACATATTCTTCCGCGATAGCCTTCAAAGCTTCCTGTACGCAGGCGGTCCAGCCATTCCGATCGGGGATATCGGTGCGGGTTACGGGCGGCGCCAGTATGCCGGGCTTCGTATCCTCAGGAAACACAATCGCGTCCAGGCCCTCGAGTACGGCGCCGGATACCCGATCCCAGTCGCCGCGGGTGCGCAATAGAACATTGCACACCAGATAGGAATGGGTTCCATGATTTTCGAGTTGAAATTGAGGCAACGTGAAGCGGTAGCTTCCGAAGGGAAGCCATTCTTCCGAGGTTTTCCGGGAGGGATCGAAGGCCATGCCGCCGTAGTAACGTAAATTGGGATGGGCGGAAGCCATGTCGCGTTGCAGTTCGGCGAAAACGGATTCGATGTTTCCATTGTGTGCGGAGATTACATCGGCCGCTCCGAGCCCGGCAATCTGTACGCGGTGTTCCCGGCCGGCCCAGTAGATGCGTGTGTCCGCTTGTTGTGCGCGCAGCCATGCAAGGGCGTCCGTATACGCGACGGGCACTTCGACGCGAAGTCCCTGCGGAAAGGCCGAAGGTTCCGTGCGGGCCGTCCGCATCGCCTGGTGAACCAGGGAAACCAGCATATCCTTTGCATTGTCCGGCTCGAGTGCGCGTACCTGCATTTCTTGTCTCGGCATGATGCCCTAGCGCTCTCCCCGGTAGATGGTTGCGATGCCGAATGTCTGCGGCCTTGCGGAAATGTTCCGATACCCTGCTTCGTGCATGAGCCGGCAAAAAGCTTCGCCGAAGGGAAAATCTTCGATGGTGCGATTGAGGTATTCATACGCGGCGTTATTCCCCGAAATGCAGCCGGCCACGCGTGGCAGGATATGGCGCAAATAGAAGAGATACACCCAGCGAAAAGGTTTTCGCGGCATCGAGAATTCGAGGATAAGTAACAGGCCGCCGGGTTTCAGGACCCGCCGCGTTTCACGCAAGGCGGCTTTTACATCCGGCATGTTTCGAATGCCGAAAGCCATGGTGACTGCATCGAAGCTCTCATCTCTCGCGGGAACGACCGCGGCATCGCCGCGCACTACCTTTGCAGCATCAGAGGCGTCCCGCCGGGTGAGCTTTTCTTTGCAGCGCGAGAGCATTTTCTCCGCCATGTCCAGTCCCACGACATATGCAGCACCGGGCCTTTCCTCGAGGGTCGCAAGCAGCAAATCCCCCGTGCCGGTGGCCAGGTCGAGGAATCGTAGTGCTTCCCCTTCCGGCAGCATCCGCGCCACGTGTTTTCGCCATGCAACGTCGCGCCGCAACGATAAAAAACGATTCAGGAAATCGTAACGCTCCACAATGCGGTCGAACATGCGCCAGCTTTCCCCATGAGATGTGTGTGGTGCGCTATCGGAAGTGACGGAATCGGTCACTTTTTTACTTTCCTTTCCAGTTTCATGCGCCAGGGGAACAAATGTGACCTTATTGCCTTGACTCGGAAACAGATGTGCGGTCAGACAGTGAAATTCTCGCACGTCGCCTTAAGAATGTAAAATATCTGGGGCAGTGTGCAGGTGTTTGATAGCGCCGGAGTCTGTTATGCTCAATAAGAGCGAGCTTAAACGGCAACCAAGGGCATATGGGGAGAGGAGACATGGAGAGAAGGTATTCGATCGAGGAATTCGTGCAGGAGACGGGTCAGCGAGACTTGGGGCAGGGCGAATTCGAGCTCGAGCGCGATCGGCTCCTGGAAATCAATCTGAACGGCGCGGTGTGGACCAAAATGGGGTCTATGATCGCCTATACCGGCGCGATTAAGTTTACACGGGAAGGTATTCTCGAACATGGACTGGGCAAACTTCTCAAGAGGTCCGTCACCGGTGAAGGCGCGCGTTTGACGAAGGCGGAAGGGCAAGGGTGGCTCTATCTGGCGGACGAGGGGAAGAAAATCTCGATACTCAATCTCGAAGGCGACACCATCTACGTGAATGGCAACGATTTGTTGGCGTTCCAGACGGGGATTCAGTGGGACATCAAACTTATGCGGCGGGTGTCGGCGATGTTGGCCGGCGGCTTGTTTAATGTGCGTCTCGAGGGCAGTGGTTTAATTGCTATTACCACCCACTACGATCCTCTCACGCTAAAGGTTACTCCGGACCAAGCCATTATCACCGATCCGAATGCTACCGTGGCGTGGTCGGGCAATCTCCAACCCGAATTCAAAACGGATGTCTCGCTGAAGACTTTCTTTGGGCGCGGGAGTGGCGAATCGTTCCAGATGTCATTTCGGGGCGATGGTTTCGTGGTCGTGCAACCTTTCGAGGAGGTCCATTTCCAGCGCACGACAGGCAGTTAAGCGCCGGGTCGGTTCTCAGTGGCCCTTAGAAGGAGGGCGGAGGTTCTCCTATCTCGCCGTGCTGCGGCTTGTTGTAGTGCCGCATCAGGTCATAGGCGGGGGACAGGGTAATGATCTCTCGGCTTTTGCATAGGCTGGGTGCTCATGTTAGATTACCGCCTTCATCTAAGGTCGGGCGGTGGCGGAGGAACGAGTGATGAATGAACCGAGAGAGGATGCTGTTGACAAGCCCAATGGCGGGTTGACACCGGCCCGGTATATCCATCTCGCCTTGGCGGTCTTCCTTGCGGCGGGAGCCGTCGATTCGCTCATCGCGCTTGTGTTCGATATCGAGGGGCAAGGGAGTTTCCTGAGTCTCTTCGGTCAGATAGTGGTTGCCGGGGCGCTGGCGGTGGGTGCGTATGTCGTGGCGAGCGCGGTTCTGGCCTTGTTTGCGGGATTAATGGGCCGTCGGCCAACCGACATCTCTTTATTCGTTGCGCTTGCTGTGGGTCTACTTGTTTTCATGAGCGCTGTGCTTATC
>JAWODE010000287.1:0-3011 GCA_046483455.1 Candidatus Hydrogenedentota bacterium
TCTTGGACCCGGACGCCTGACACGAGGTCAGGCGCTACATCCGGATTGTCTAAAATGTCGTTTAGGGAAACGCCAAAGCACGAGAATTCTCCCTGCCCCAATCTCACCTGATGGGTGTCCGAAAAGATCGAGTTTACTGGCGTTTCTCAGGCATTTCTCTTTAATTCACCACTATTACCCGGCGATTGGGACGCCACCCTCTGTCATCCGCGAAACACTCTGTTCGAGACCCTTGTTTGTGAAACTTACAGGACGTCCGCAATGGCCGTACACAAATAGTCCATGTTCTTTTTTGTCATCCCGGCCACGTTGATGCGCCCCGAACCCACGATGTAGATCGAATACTTTTGCCGGAGCGCATCCACCTGAGCCTTGGTAAGTCCCGAAAAGGAGAACATGCCTTTCTGCTCTTTAATGAACGAGAAATCTTGGGTCACGCCCTTGGATTTCAGCGTCTCGACAAACAGGTCGCGCATGCCATTGATGCGGTCTCGCATACCTTTTACGTCCTCTTCCCACATCACGCGCAATTCAGGGTCGCTTAGCACCGTTATTACCAGACGGCCCCCGTGCGCGGGCGGATTCGAATAATTGGCGCGAATGCATTTCTTCACATGACTCTGGGCCGCTTTTGCCGCATCCGCCGTGGACGCTACGAGTGAGAGCGCCCCGACGCGCTGACAATACAGGCCGAAGTTCTTCGAAAAACTCGATGCCACCAGCATGTCGCAACCGGCATCGGCGAAGGCACGCACGCCCACGGCGTCCTCATCAAGCCCCGCGCCAAGTCCCTGGTACGCGAAATCGAAAAACGGGAGCCATCCGGCCTTTACGGCGATATCGGAGAGCTGCCGCCATTGTTCCGCCGTTGGGTCCACGCCCGTGGGATTGTGACAACAACCGTGCAGCAACACCACGTCTCCCGCCGGAACCTGCTCGAGTGCCTCGGCCATGGCGTCGAAGGCAAGGCTATGACTTGCCGCGTCATAGTAAGGATACATCGCCGTATCGATGCCTGCCGCCCCGAATACATTCCCGTGATTAGCCCAAGTCGGCTCGCTCATCCAAATTTTCGCGGGGGGAAATCGGGTCCTGAGAAAATCGCCGGCCACCCGAAGCGCACCCGTGCCGCCCGGCGTTTGCGACGTTGCCGCCCGTTTTTCGGTAATGACCGCGTGATTCTCGCCAAACACAAGCGCCTGCACAACAGCGGCGTACTCCGGTGCGCCATCGATGGGCAAATAGCCTTCGATCGGACCAGCCTTAAGCAACCGTTTCTCGGCGGCTTCTACGCAGGGCAAGGCAGCCGTTCTGCCGTTGGCGTCTTGGTACACTCCCACGCCTAGATTGATCTTGTCCGCATTCGGGTCCGCCTTGAACGCGGCGGTCAGTCCCAGAATGGCATCCGGCGGCGCCATCTCCAGTTTTTCAAACATGGTGCTCCTCCCTTTCTCTCGGATTCTCTGTTGCGCGGACCGACCACCCCGATGCACATGCCTTGGCCGCCCCGCCGACAGTGCGCCCAATCATACCGAATTTGAGGGGTAGCGCAAAAGAGTGTTTCGCCGAAGTGTGTTATTCACCTCAGAGGACCCGGCAGCACTGCCGCGCCCGCCGGCGGTATATCTCGCATACGTCTTATCCAACCTAGAATTATATAAGACTTACACCAGGGTGATTTTACGGAGATTGCCTTCTTTACCACTCCCTATAGGGATGCATCGAAAGATTCGTGTTGAGATAACGCGGGTCACTGGAAACTTCTTCCCCAATCCACGGGGGTACATCGAAAACCTGGTCCTCGGAGCCGAGCTCGAGTTCGGCAACCACAAGGCCCTCGTTGGCACCTTCGAATACGTCGATTTCCCATGTACAGCCATTATACACCACCTCATAGCGGCGCTTTTCGATAATGTGGCCGACACAGAAATGCCCTAACAATTGCGCGGCCTCATCGCTGGGAATTGCATATTCAAATTCGTCGCGCACAATGTCGACTGTGGATTTTTTGAGATTCAGATTCGCCTTATTGCCCGCAATGCGTACCCGCACGGCAATAGGCGGCCCCGTTGTGATGTATCCTTGAAGAATCGACACGCCTTCCGACGCCGGCTCCCTCCAAGAATCATTTTTAACAAGGAATTTCCGCTCGATCTCCTTACCCACACTCACTCCTTCCGCGTCTGCATTCCCCACTCGACTATAAATATCTTAGCGCTTTTGCCCATGTTGCTCAACACGTGAGCGAAAAACCACATTCTTACAGCCAAACACGAAAAGGACACAAAAAGCAGGCGGCCCCTCGGGGGAAAGGGGCCACCTTCGTCAGGGGGGGACTGACGGGTTGGGAGGAAGTCTCAACAGACCGCAACCATGGACTACCGTGCCAAACGCAAAGCTGCGTACCGTGAATACTCGCCGTCAGAAATTAAAAGCAGCACGGCTTCTTTTCCGCTGGCTTTCTCCAGGGCTTCTTCAAATTGCTGGATGTTCTTTACCTTCTTGCGGTTTACTTCCTGGATAAGGTTCCCGGCCTCGATGCCGGCGAACGCAGCCGGGCTGCCCGGCTCCACGCTGGTCACGACCACGCCTTCTTCATCCTCGTAGCCGAGTTCCGCGGCAACGTCGTCCGTCAGGTTCTGGACCGTCACGCCAATATCTTTTTCGATCTTGGCAGGGCCACGGGGACCGCCCGGTGCGGCTGCAGCCATCTCTTCTTCATCGAGTGTGCCAATGGTAACAGTCTTTTCGATCTCTTTCCCATTGCGGAGTATCAAGAGGTCCATCTTGGTGCCGGGCGCCGTACTGGCTATACGGCTGCGGAACGAATTCAGGTCGCCCACCGGCTGGCCGTCGTATTCGACGATAATATCGCCTTGCTTGAGGTCCGCCTTATCGGCAGCGGTACCTTCCATCACCTGGCCGATCAGGATGCCTCTGCCTTCATCGACGCCGAAACTTTCGGCAAGCTCTTGGGTCAGGGGCTGAATAACCACGCCTAGCTGTCCGCG
>JAWODE010000244.1:0-5681 GCA_046483455.1 Candidatus Hydrogenedentota bacterium
CATACACTTCTTCCCTGACTTTCACGAACACCAACAATAGCGCGGACACTGAAGAGGTAACCGTATCAGTAGGCCCGGACAATTTTACCGTCGCGTTGCCCGACGGCGCGTTCCTGGAGATGCGCTGGGTTCCAGCAGGGAAATTCATGATGGGCCGGTACTCGGGCGAACAGGATAGTGAATCCAACGAAGAGCCGCGGCACGAGGTTACTCTCTCGCAAGGGTTCTGGATGGGAAAATACGAGTTGACGAAGGCCCAATGGACATCCGTTATGGGCACTGAGCCATGGTCCGGACCGGGCTACGTGCTGGATGATCCGGATAGCCCGGCGGTCTATGTGGGATGGGACGATGTACGGAGTTTTATCCGGCAGTTAAACAACCTGACCGACCTAGCCTTCCGTCTGCCCACGGAAGCGGAGTGGGAGTATGCGTGCCGGGCGGGGACGACGGGGCGTTTCTATTGGGGGGATGACTCGAGCTATGCCAGCATCGGCGGCTACGCCTGGTGGAAAGACAATGCACACGACATCGAGGAGTATTATGCCCATATAGTGGGAGCAAAAACCAAGAACTCTTTCGGTTTGTATGACATGAGCGGAAATGTTTGGGAATTTTGCCAGGACTATTACGCCACCTATCCCAGTGATGGCGCAGCGGTGACGGATCCCACAGGCCCTTCAACAGGCTCGACCCGGGTTATTCGCGGGGGCGGATGGGGGAGTGAGGCAAAAGACTGCCGTTCCGCCAGACGAATGAGGGCGTCGGAACTCAGCACCGACATCAACATGTCTTACCGGGGCTTCCGCCTCGCCCGATGAAGAAACAGGCTGCGTTGCTTATGGCTTTGCGCCGGGATCGTATGCGTGTTGGCCGTTGTGTAGCGCTTGGCGCATGCGTTGTTCTTCTTCGGCGCGGCGCGTATAGCGCTCTTGGCGGGCGGCGTCTGTTTCACAAGGGCTGTAGCCCGGCATGTCGCCCCGGGGGATTCGTTTCAATTGCTGCCCGCCCGCCTGGATTATCGAGAGTGCCTCTCGGTAGCGGGGTCCGTCGGGTCCATCAAGTTCTTGCAGGCAAGGGCTTCGCTCCGGACGGTCAAAACTTACCTGCGGACCGCGGTTTGTGCGGCAATCGGCCAGTTTGCCGAACGGGATAGCGGTGAGTTCCTCGAGGCGCTTTAGCTGGTCGTTATCGAGGGGACTGCGCCCTGCAAGAGTATTCGGGTAGGCGCTCGAATATACGGGGTAATACGGCGCGTTCACGTCGATCCAGGTAACTAGACGGTCAAAGCTTGCGGGGTCCATTTCAATATCGTGATGGCCCTTGAGAATGGTCTGCACCAGTGGGCTGGAATGCGAACCCCAGGAATACGCTTGTTGAATATGGGCGGGACCTCCGCCGACGGCTTTGATGTAGCCCTTCCGCCACAATTCGTTGTACGAAGTGTTAAAGGTAAGGGTTTTGTCGCCGCAAAGGAGCAGCTTATTGCCGCCTTTCTTCCCGTAGTCGTGGCATTCGATGCAGTAGCGGTCAAAGACGGGCTGCACATCGCGCAGATAATTAAACAACTCCTGGCCGCCCTGCCATCCGGTCAAGGGGCGGGGCTCTTTACGCACCGCGAGAGGGACGGGCGCTTTCCCGGGCAATGGATGCGGCGCTTGGCGGCGTTCCTCATGACAGCCGATGCACCCCGTGCATTCGCCGCTTTGTACCATCGTGCCGCTGCGCATGGATTGAATCATCATGCCGCGCTCGTCCAATAGTTGAAAATATACAAATTTATCGGCGGGGACTTGGAAATAGGCAGAGCCGTCGGGTTCAACGGGCACGGTGCCCAGAATGCGTTTGTTGAGAAAGTCATGCCAGTGCATAGCGGGAGCTTCCTGCCCCTGGCCATTCCAGGAAGGCGACGTCCAGAATCGTTTTTCCGGGGACTCGACGACGCGCAAGTATTTCACGGCCCCGCGTTCAAGTCCTTCCATGTGGGTACCTTCGCACACGTCCATGACGTAGAGCGCCCCGGGTGCGTTCTCGAATGTTCTGCGTGGTGGAATGACTTGTGGACGCTCGCGCGGCGCGAGTGGCATGGGGTCAAAACAACCAGGCTCCTCGACGTGGAGCAGCAGTTCGTTGCCGAAGGTGTCTATAAGGAAAATACCCATCAACTCCCCGCGGCCCACCATCCGCGAACAGAGAAAGAAATTCTCATCCAGGGGATAAGGATCTTCGTATTTAAGGCTTACCTGTTTAAAGTTGTCGAATCCATAATGGTCCGGTTTCGCGGGGTTTCCCGGCCCGACGAGGTCAATCGCAGAGGCGGGCCATGTGCGGACTACCGGGCGGCGGTTGTCCATCCCGAGACGCCGGTCGATGATGGCCAAAGCGCCCCACGGACGGTCATGGCAGGAGCTGAATACACAGATCGCCCGCTGTGTGGCGGGAATGATTCGCGCGTCGAGCACCGCGCCCGGGGACCATGTGTTATTGCCCCAGTAGAGGGCGTGGTTGGTGCCATCGGGATTGACCGTCCATAGTCCCTGCGCGTCGCCGAAATTGCGGTCCACGTACTCCCACCGGTCATAAAGAATGCGGCCATCCGGAGTCAGCGCGCCATGCCCTTCAAACAGTGTGCTCTTTCCGATCTGGTGAATGTTGGCGCCGTCCGCTCCCATGCGGAAAAGGTTTGCCATGATGTGGCGGTTGCACATGCAGTATTTCGGCTCACGTGTGGACGAAAACGCGATTGAGTCGTCCGGCAGGTACAGAGGGTCAATGTCGGAAACGCGTTCGGCAAACGTGAGCTGTTTCAACCCCGAGCCGTCGGCATTGATTTCGTAGATGTGGTAGTCGTCATTTTGGTCGTTGCGCATTGAAAAGACGATACGCGAAGCATCGAAATACACCTCGGGGTCGCGAATGATGCCCTCAGGAGCTTCGAGAAGAGTCCTCACTTGTCCATCTTTGGCAACATCGATGGTTTTCAGCGCCCCGCCCCCTTCAAAACTGGCTTCGTTGATTTCACCGACCTGAAAAATGGTGGCGGTGTTGTGATGGTCCGAGCGGTATTGTTTTCGCGCAACAAACAGAATGGGATGTGAACACACGAGCGGATTCGCCAACAGGGCACGACGTTTCAAGTCCTGAAAACCGCCCCGGACCTTTTTGGCCTGTTCGAGCATTTCTTCACGTGCAGGCGTCTCGCGAATACGGTGAATTTTCGCCGCGAGTTCATCAATTTCGCGAAGAAACTGTCGGCCATTCGCGTAGGAATCCGCATACTTCTCCGTCAAGTAGCGAACAGCATCTTGAAGTGGTTCTACAGCGCAGGCGTCGAGTTCTTCGGCGATAGATTTCCGGAAACGCGCACGCTCAATTTGCGCGAAGCGCTCGGCTGTCGCCTCCTCGTCAATCACTCCTCCAGCAACGAAATTGTCGAAGGTGATATGCCCCCATCCGCCCTGATTTTGGTCGACGATACGCAGAAAACACTGCTGTCCGACTAGTTCCGGTTTGTGCCAGGAGCGCTCCGCCATCGTTTCGGTGTTCTCCCCTCGGGCGTGGCAATGCTCGTGGCCGTCGAGCGTACAGAGGGCGATATAGGTATCCGGGTGTTTACCTCCTCCCACAAGAAGCGTCATTTCAGGAGCCTGCAGTTTGAAAACGGGCGATTCGATAACCCCTGTAAAACCGTCGTTTGGCCGGTAATCGCTCTGCTCTAACGTCGAGAGGAAGTATTTGCCCTGTTTGTTGTAAGGTTGCTGGGTGTTGTGAAACTCCGCACGATCGCATACCAACAAATCGAACGCACCCTCGATAATCCGCCAGCCCTGCAGGTCCCCTGTCTCGAAATCGAATCGGAGGACCGGTGAATTTTCCCCTGCAAATCCTAGGGCGGAGATAAAGATCGTTGCCGCGCCGACAATAGCCAGCAGGGATTTATGGAGGAGAAAGAGGTTAGTCATATGAGCTTGTTTCAATCATTCTAAGGTATTGAATAAACGATGTTTAACGCTGCACTCCGCATGTACGTTTGAGTAAGACGGCTACTCCGCAAACTGCGCCACCAGGATATCCCATAGACCGGATGTTGTGCGGTCTATTTCCGAGCTGGAGTCCAGCCCCAAAGTAATTGAGTTTTTGAACGCGCCCGCGGCGAGGAAATCCTCTTCTAGAGCACTGGCGACGCTAAAGGCGACATCGTCTCCTTCTCCTCCGCCATGCGCCACGGTGATGAGGCTGCCGTCGGGGTTGAACTTGGCTACGAACAGGTCCTGTTGCTCGATAGCTTGAAGTTCATTTTCTTCGGGCTCTCCAGGGTCGAAGATTACATTTTCAATGAAATAGCCACCCACGACAAAGCGTTCGTCTTCGTACGCACTGACGGCGTATGCTTCCGCCGTTCCCAAGGTACTGGGGGCCTGCTTTACCCATACCAGATCGTTATTAGGGTCAAACCGGGCCAAGAAGATGTCCATGGTGTTTTCAGCCTCGAGCGTGGTTTCCGCGGACTCGCCATAGCCAAACGTGACGGTTCCGCTGAACGCTCCAACAACGATACAATCGCCTCCGGGGAGGGCAGCCACATCGTGGGCGACGGTGTCACCGGAACCGCCAATTTCCACGGGGCGCCATTGCCGCTCGCCCAAACCATCGAACCGGACAATGTACGCGTCGCGTTCGAGGGTCCCCGAGTCCTCACCGACGTCGTCGAATTGGGCGCCGATATACCCCACGGCTACGCAGGACCCATCCGGATATGCGGCGATGCCCAAGCCTACATCCGTGCCGGTACCGCCTGCGCGTCTGGCCCAATCGAGCGTTCCATCGTCGGAGTAGCTGGCGATGAATATATCTTCTGCATCTTGCGCTTGCAGGACGGTTTCGTTGCCCTCGCGCGGGCCAAAAACAGCCTGTTGCATAAAATATCCCGTCACATAAGCCCTGCCAGTGTCGAGAGCGCACACGTCCGTTGCTTCGTCGAAGTTACTGCCCCCGGCTCGCTTGGCAAAACGCAAGGTTCCATCTGACCGGAAGCCCGCAAAGAAGATGTCCCGTGGGCCCGCGGAAGGCAGGGTTCGTTGAACGGGGCCCCGTATCCCGAACGTCGCATACTGAGAATAGAACCCGACTGCGTAAAAAGAACCATCGGGCAAGACAGCGATTCCGCGCCCTTCGTCCCTGCCTGAACCGCCGGCGGCCGTTACCCAGTCGAGTTCGCCATCTGACGTGTATCTCGCAATGAAAATATCGTTGTCACCTTTCGAGCTCCACGCGATTTCCTGTTGGGTGGACGATGAGAAGATGACGGACGAGGAAAAGTAGCCTGTCACGATAGAATCGCCCTCAGGGCCAAGGGCGATGGCATACGCGGCGTCGTTTGTGGGGCCGCCGGCACGCTTGGCCCATACCGCACTTGCGCGAACCGGTTCCTCGGGTGTGTCGTCGTCATCGCCATTATCGGGTATGATATCGGGTGGGAGCGGACATCCGAGAAACAACACCAGGGTGCACAGAAGGACGCTGACCTTCAATAGCTTGCGAATATCTCGCATTGGCTTTTCTCCCTATCACAAAGGGCGTATGCCCGCCACGCCCTGCGCCTTAGTTTAGCCTATAGTAAGAGACGCGGGTTAAGCAAATAGTTTCGTTCAAAGGATGTATGAGCCTTGGTCAATATGATA
>JAWODE010000357.1:0-5954 GCA_046483455.1 Candidatus Hydrogenedentota bacterium
AACGCATGTTTCAACATGTGGACGACGTTTACTTCGAGGTTACCCCCGAAGGGCGCATTCTGGATATGAGCCCATCGATTCA
Source organism: Candidatus Hydrogenedentota bacterium (assembly GCA_046483455.1). Lineage (GTDB taxonomy): Bacteria > Hydrogenedentota > Hydrogenedentia > Hydrogenedentales > SLHB01 > UBA2224. The sequence goes on from JAWODE010000357.1 coordinate 83, forward strand.
GCGTGCGACCGGATTCTCACGTAAAGATGTCGTTGGAAAGACAGCCGATGATTTCTATCTCGATGACGAACAACGTAGAGAATTGAGGCGCCGCATTCGTGAAACCGGCCGCGTTGAGGATTTCGATATGCGTTTGCGCCTGAGCAATGGTCGCGAGGGCGATTTCAGCATCTCGGCGACACTTGTTGCCGGCGTCCCCGATGCTCCCCCGCGCGTAGTCGGGGCGTTGCGCAACATCAGCAAGCGAAAGGATGCGGAAAGGACCCTTGCTTATAGAGCCTCTCTCAACGAACGCATGCGACAACTGGCAAAAGCGCTCGATGAATCCCGGTCGCTCGATGTGGGGTTGAGCCTGGCTTTACAGACGGCGATGGAATTGGCGGGATGGCAGGGGGGAGCGGTATATGTCCTTCAAGAAGGTCGTCCGGCCCTACGGGTGCGCCAGAACCTGCCGTATGCTACCGCAATTAGTCTGGAAAAGCTTCCGGTGGAGGAAGGAGACATGCCCGGAGCACTCTCCTCAGGGCGGCCCATTACCATCGGGTCACTTGCTTGGGATTTTCTGGCCATGCCGGAATTGCGGGATTACCAGGGTGCGCACGTGGTGCCCTGCCTCTCGGGGGAAGAAGCGGCAGGATATCTTGTGCTGGCAGTACCTGAGGGGAAGGACAGCCATCCCCCATTGACGACCGAAACCGCCATCGCGTCTGAAACGGGGGCTTTTATTGCGCGCCGTTTGTTTATCGAGAAGATGGAACGACGTAAGCAGCAATACGAGCGCGCCCAGGAATTCGCCCATGTAGGAAGTTGGGAATACGATGTGGTCGCAAATAGGTTTCGGGGGGCCCGCGAAACCGCGCGGATATTCGGGTTCGCTGAGGATGTCGAGGGGCCCTTGTTGGAAAACGTTATTGACATAATTCACCCCAACGACCGAGACCGCATCATGACGTCATTTCGCGAATTCCTTGAGGGCAAGGTCGAGGCTTATGATGTGGAATACCGCGTCATTCGCCCGACGGATAAAGCTTCCCGAACCGTACACTCGGTGGCGCAGGCCGTCGAGAACGATGCAGGCCGCATTACAAAAGTGATGGGAACCGTGCAGGACATCACTGAGGAGAAGCAGCTCCAGCAGCAACTCATGCTGGCGCAACGTATGGAATCCGTCGGGCTCCTGGCCGGTGGGATCGCTCACGACTTCAATAACATTTTATCCGTCATTTTATCGTATTCCGATTTGACCCTTCGCGATATGGATACCGATGACCCCAAATATCCCATGATTCACGAGATCGGAGAAGCAGCCGAGCGGGCGCGCCATTTGACGCAGCAGTTGTTGGCCTTCAGCCGGCGTCAGGTCATGGAAATGCGGGTGATCGATTTGAACGCAGTGCTTCGAAATATGGCGCCTATGTTCGAGCGCTTGATTGGCGAGGACATCGAATTGCATCTCGATCTCGATGATGACTTGCATTCCGTGCAAGCGGATGTCGCTCAAATACAGCAGATTATGATGAATCTTGTGGTCAATGCGCGCGATGCCATGACCGAAGGCGGTGCGGTAACCATCGCCACAACGTGCGCGACCGTGAGCGCGCCCGAGCCGGGCCAGCCGATTCGTTATCCCGCCCCGGGCGAATACAGCTTAATTTCCGTTTCGGACACGGGAGCGGGTATATCTCCCAGTGTGCTCGAGCATGTGTTTGACCCCTTCTTTACGACAAAGGCCCCCGGTGAAGGCACTGGGCTGGGTCTTGCAACGGTGTATGGCATTGTGAAACAGCACGGTGGACATATCTGGGCGGAAAGCACGCCGGGCGAAGGGTCCTGTTTTCAGGTGTATTTGCCCGCTGTTGACAAAGCGCCGGAGCAATTGGAGGAGCCCAAAGCGTCCGAAAACAACGCGTGTGGTACGGAAACTATCCTGGTGGTGGAAGACGAAGATATGGTGCGGAATCTCACCAGCAGCGTGCTGCAGCGGCACGGGTACCGCGTGCTGACGGCCGAAGACGGGCAGGCGGCCCTCGAGGTGGTGGAGAACTCGGATTGGCCCATCGATCTCCTCTTGACGGATGTCGTCATGCCCCGGATGAACGGGCGCGATCTTTACAAGACCTTGGCGTCTCGCCAGCCGGATTTGAAAGTCCTTTTTATGTCGGGTTATCTGAACGAGCTTGTAGCGAACTGTTCAAGCCTCGGGCCGGAGACGGCGCTTTTGCAGAAACCCTTTACGGTTCAGACTCTGACGGAAAAGGTGCGTAGCGTGCTGGATGCGTAACGCGGCCGGCGTGGGCGTGAGTTAGAAGGCGAGAAAGGCAGGTACGTCGCGGACCGAGGGGATAACGGGGGCGCCGGTGGCGCGGAGACGCCTTTCCGATTGGTGCCCTTGGGCGATCAGCAGGCACTGAACGTCGAGTTCCTCCGCCACTTCGAAATCGTGGAGGGTATCGCCAACCATGAGAACCGAGTCCTCGGGCGGGTTTATCTCCGCCAGCCATTGTTTTCCCAGATCGGTTTTGCTTTCCGCGTAGTGATTGTGGAGACCGCGGATTGTGTCGAAGTACCCTGTTAGGCCGAAATGACGTACGGCAGCAAGCAGCATGTCGTGCTGGTGGGCAGACACCAGGCATTGGCGTAATCCCGCCTCGCGGAGGCGCTCAAGGCTCTCGACGGCGCCCTCGTACAGAGAGGCAGCCGAGTACACGTTATCGGTATACATCTTCACCCATTCACGCGCGGCTTCCTCGAAGGCTTCGGGCGAAGGATCGAAGCCCAGGGCCTTGTAATACTCGACCACGGGGAAGGTGAATTTTTCGCGGTACGTCTCAAGGTCGACCGGTGGGATGCCCCGCGCCTTGGTCAATTCGTGCAGGGCGGTGAGGCACAGATCGAGATCGTCCAGCAGCGTCCCGTTCCAATCCCAAACAATGTGTCTAATCGGCAAGATACGCTCCTTCTTCGTATGTTTCTTCGCCTGGACGGGGCTCGATGGCGGCTCCCTCGGACCGCGACACGACGATTGCCCCGATACTGTCGCCGGTAATGTTCACGACGGTCCGGCACATATCGAGAAATCGGTCTACGCCGATGACGATGCCGATATATTCAGCGCCGATACCGGTCTGTTTCAACACCAACGGCATTAACGCAATACTGCCGCCCGGTATGCCCGCCGTGCCGATCGACACCATGATTGCCGACAAAAACACGCCGAATTGCTGGGCTATTGTAAGGTCTTTGTTCAGAACCTGCGCAATGAACAGTACGGCCACGGCCTGGTAGAGCGCCGTACCGTCCATGTTGACCGTCGCTCCGATCGGCAGCATGAAATTCGTGACGTTTTCATCGGCCCCGATGCGGCGAGACGTGCAATCTATCGAAACGGGCAGCGTAGCGGAACTCGATGAAGTGCTGAACGACAATTCGAGAGCAGGGGCAATGCCTTTCAGAAAACGCAGCGGCGACACGCGTGCGGCAAGGACCAGCACAATGCATACCAAAAAGACAAAATGCAAGCTCAATGACATTACCACCGTCACGACGTACCACGCGAGAGATACGATGTATTCGATGCCCAGCTCCGCGATGGCTTTGCTCATCAGGGTAAACACGCCAATAGGGGCCAGATACATAATCCACAGGACAAGCTGGATCAGGGCCTTGTCGAGCACCTGGAAGACCTCGATGGCCGGCCTCGCGCGCTCTCCGAGGGAGGCAAGCGCGCCCCCCAGCAGGATCGCCAGAAAGATTATCGCCAAAGGGTTCTGGCCCGCCATGATCGGATTGTTGATAATGGTCGGCAGCGCCTCTTCCTGGATGGTCCGCCCAATCGAGCGGTCTTCTTGAAGGGTTTTTGCCCCGGACGCTGCCGCGTTGTGCGATAGCTGCAGATCGCTTCTGCCTTCCCCTGGGCGGATCATATTGACGCAACACAGCCCAATCAGAACCGCTATACCGGTTGTGCAGAGATAATACGCAATGGCCTTGAATCCAACCGACCCGAGTTTGCGCGGGTCGCCTATCCCTGAAACACCGCAGATAATCGAAACGAAAATCAGCGGCGTGATGACGAGTTTCAGCAAAAGGATGAACATCGTGCCAAAGATGTTCAGATACTCGACGGCAAAGGCTGTGGCCCCTATGAGTTTGAAAGCCCACCCCGCGAGCACGCCGGCCACCATCGCCAGAAAAATCTGCATCGGGAGATTAAACCAGCGCGGAAGCACCAGGAAGAACACCGTCAATGCGACGAACGTTATCCCTGCCCGCCTGACCGCCAGGACCCACTCGATGCCGCCTTCGGGCGTTCTTGCGGATGCTACGCCGAAAAACACCGCTAGGGCCATGAGTCCGCTGACGGCGAACACGGTCCGTTTCATTCAAACACTCCCCCTGTTCGGGCGTTTTTCAGGCAACGAGAAAGAACCATTATCAGGAAGCATATATATCGCTACGCCGTGAAGGCGGGCACTTCACCGGGTAAGTTTAACCGCCAAAGTTACTATCGCGAGGGGCACCAAGGCCACAAGCCACCACTTGTTCGCCAGGAAGAAGTCGTAGGCTTCCGCAATCCACGCCACCCGCTTCTCCCCCTCTTAGCGGTACCGGTTCAGGACGCCCTCGCGCCACTCCGCGAGTTCGTCCGAATTCATATCGTCGCGCGTTCTAATAGCGATTTCGCTCTGCCGCTCGACGTAGCGAACGGGGTCCGTGAACCACGAACCAAATAGCATGACGATGCACAGAATAGCCAACCCTGAGCTGGCAAGGCATTTTTCGCGGTCTTCCCAGAACTTGGCATACGTCAAGCCGATGAATGCCCAGACGAAGGATAGCAGAGGCAGAAAAACAACGATATAGGCCATGGGAAAATACGACCCATCGCCCAAGGTGATGCCGCGAAACGAGGGGAAAACGATGATGAGAGTAGCGCCAATCACCCCAAACACCGCCAAAAGCATGCTGAATTGCCACGGTTGCCATTTCTGGTACCCGCTCGTGGTCAGGGCCTCGTCGCTCGGGACTTCTTCTTCCTCCTCGAGCATTTCCCGCGCGGATGATTCGTCATCGAGGGCCGCCAGGCTGGTGTCTCCCCCCGGCGTTGAGCCTACCTCCTCATGCTCGCGGTGATGATGATGTTTCTTCTTTTTCTTCTCGGATTTTTGAGCCTTTCGTTCTTCCTGGCATTTTGGACACAGCCTCACGCCTTTGTGAGTTTCATAAATGAGGTCCTGATCCACAAACATGCCGCATTGATCGCAATGGACGCCGCATTCCTCGCAAAGCAACTCATGAGTCACTCCGCAGTACCCTATGGCACTCCGAAATTTGCACTTCGAGCATTCCATCGCGTTTTCCTTCCCGGTTCCAAACGTCGATTTTAGTCTAGCACGACTCCTGCCGATTGTCCAAGATAGGGTACCGAGACGACGGGAGACATTGGTATAAGTGCGCTGTTCAAAAGGCCCCTGAAAAATCGGCCGGGACAGAGGAGCTGTTGAAAAAGGCACGGTGCCCACCGCAGACGCGAAAACCGGCCGGGACAGCGAACCATGAGCCTTTCGCCTCACCGGTACACCATGAACATGACACCAATGACGCTCCGGCAACGGAGGACGGGCATTCCTGCCCGTCCATAAGACCACCGCGGACGGATACGTCCGCGTTCCTTGTAACGACTTGTAATGACCGGCGAGGGCGGCGGTCCCACACCAGCCAAATTCTCGAGGCAGCGTCACACGGACAAACACGGACAAACACGGACACACACGGCGCGGCCCTGATCGTTTCACGAGGAGTCGGAAGGCCCGGTTATTACCGTCATTGCTGCGTAAGGGGGCATCAAGGCGGATTGGAAAATCCGCCCCCC
>JAWODE010000394.1:0-6496 GCA_046483455.1 Candidatus Hydrogenedentota bacterium
GAGGCCTGGACGTTCGACATCCACCTATACACCGATGCGGCGGCCAATTCGCTGCTATCCCCGGCCAAGAATCCCTTGTATAACGAAATCTCGCCGCAATTTAAGGTGCCCCTTAACACCGACGGAACGCAGATAGAACCGGCGCGGCTAACGATCCCGACGGCGCACACGCCACTGACGGTGGGCGATATCCGGGCGGGAACCATAAGTGTGCAAGGGCAGCTGTCGGCACTTGACGATCTCTCTGCGCCGGCTGTCGCGTCCGCCTCAATTCCAAAGGGCACAAGCAAACATTGTTCAACCATTCTCGAGCGTTTCAACGAGATACCCGAATTCGTACCGAATCCCGCCAAGGCTGCGGATGACCAAGCGGTAGAAAAGGTGGGGGCGCGCCTTTACAGTTTCGGGCTGGTGTCCCTGCGTCGCGGCGCTGCCGCAGTTCCCGAACCGGTGTTGACTTCCGTTTCCACCACCGAAGGCCCGGTTGCGGGAGGAACCGAGGTCCTTATCTTTGGCAGAGGTCTGGGATGGGTTGAGACCGTCGAGTTCGGAAGAGACGGCAAAGCCCTTGCGAAGGCGAACGTCCTCGACGGCAACAACGAGTTTGCGGTGCGGGTCCGCTCGCCGAAGGTCGATACACCGGGGCCTGTAAATATCCGAATTACCACGGCCACCGGAAAAGCCGCCGTCTTGAAGAACGCTTTTACGTATAAGGCGAATGAGGAGACGGTGAGCCTTTTCCTCGGATTGATCGTGGCGTTGATTGGAATCTTTTCCGGCGGCAAAGGGGGTAGCGGGGGCGGTCCGTGCTTTATTGCGACCGCGGCCTATGGAACCTCTCTCGAAGGGGACATCGAGGTGCTGCGCACCGTGCGCGACACTTACCTGCTCAATAATGCAGTGGGCACTGCCTTCGTGGATGCTTATTATACCGTCAGCCCGGGACTGGCGGGTGCTGTGGCCAAGAGTCCGCTCCTTTCGGCGCTCGTGCGGATCGCATTGGTGCCGTTAATAGCGCTCTGCAGGCTGGTCCTCGCCATGCCTCATTTCGTGTTCGGTGCGATCATGCTGTCGATGGTGGGCGTGGCCGTGCGCAGGGTACGGCGAAGACTGCGAAAAACTTGAACCTTCAAGGGATTAAACGAGAAACGCGGCTTTGCCAAGCTGCGGTAATCCCAAGAAAAGGCAGGGAAATCGCTCCTCGATCGCGGGTTTATCTTAATACCCTTCGACCGCCCACGGCCAGCACATGTTTATCGCCTGGGGCGGCGGCCCCATAGTACCGGTCCACCCGAGGTACAAGAAAGCGAGAGGGGGGCTTCTGCGCTGTTCGGGTGCTTTCGCCTTACTTGTCGATGATGATGCGCGCGACGTAGACCGAGGCGGTGTTTTTCGTGTAGTTCGGCGCGCTTTCTTGCTCGTGCTGCGAGTACCAACTGATAAAGAGAGCGGGGTTCTCGGCATCCCGCGACGCCGGATCGACCAGAAGACCGGGATACGAGGTGTCGCCCCCGCTCGGCAGGGTCAACAACTCGCGAACGCGGTGTTCAGACGGATAAAGTTCCCAAAGCCGCGTAACAAAGCCGCCCCCTGTCTTGCGACCGCGCCCTGCAACAAAAAAGCGGTCCTTCCAATTCACGATGGCCGGGCTGTGGATGAGGTCGCCAAGGTCGTGGGCGGTCCACGTCTGCTTGTCGGGACCGGCGCGGTGAAGCCAGGCATGGCCCGGCCGTTCGCCCGTGCGTGTCACAAGCCACATGGAGCCGTCATCGTCGAACCACATATCGGCCTCGCCGCTCATGCGTTCCTTCGTGACCGTGCTGACGTACTCCCAGTCAAGGCCGTTTTCAGACCGCAACAACCGTGATTCGCGCATGCTTGGCCTGGGCCGGAACGCCGAATAGGCTATCGAGTAAAAAGCGTCGGCATGATGCTGCACGCGCCATAACCACCACTTCTGATCATATACCCCCTGGACTTTCGACCAGGTTTCGCCGTCTTCGGACAATGCGAAATGCGAGCGGACGTCCTGGCGGCTAGGGGTGCCATGGTCTTCGGCATGTTCGAGGTCCCACACGCCGAAGTAGACATAAAGACGGTCTTCGGTTGCGGCGAAATGGGGGTCACGGTCATCCCCGTAGGTCTTCAAGGTTCCACAAGGCTCCCACACTTTCAGGTCGGCGCTACGCATCACGCGAATTTCGCCATCCATCGAACTGTGGTGCTCGCCATGGCGAAAACAGAGGTAGTACATGTCCTTCCATCGGATGAGATCGGTGAAGGCATTATGGCGCCCGTCGCCGTAGGCCTTCACCATCCAGTCCAGCCGCGCCGGGGTGTTTTCCTCCCCGGCGTTCGCATGCAATGCGAATCCACACAGAACCACCACCATTACAAAAGCCGTCCCTGATGCAATCCGCTGCATAATGTCTTCCCCCTGTCCGTTATTCTTTAATCCATTCCCACGCTTGGTCGCGCTCATCCTCCGAAAATGTCTTGACCTCGCCGCTCATGAACTGTGCACCGAGTTTCGCGCCCCAGTTCATCCACTCTTTACCGCCCACAACGGCGAACTTCTCGAAGTCGTTACGGTGCTTCATGCCGAAGGTAACGTCGTCCCATGCGGCGGCGGGATTCCAGCCTTTGAACTCTGTCGCGTCAACGAGGACCCGCACCTTGTCATGATTTTGAAGTACCTGCTCAAGCCCGGGCATCAGCACGTTCTTGTAATCCTCGTCAGTGAGTTTATCGACGACTTTGAGGGAAATGGTATTGCCCTTGAGAGACTCTATCTGAACCATAGCGAGTCCTCCTTCGAATAGTTTTCGAGATTCTGCTTAAGGCCCATACGGCACTGTGCCGGATTCATCCACGGTATACCCAAAACGCTCGATATAAACCGGCCCCGGCAGGAACTCGTCGTTCCGTTCCGCAAGTCTTTTGTTCAGCTGGGCGTCCAACTTGGCCTGAATTTCTGCCATTGACGGGTCATTGCACAGATTCTTGAGCTGATAGGGATCGTTTTCATTATCGAACAGAAGCCACGGGCCTTCCAAGTCGCGCACGTACGTATAGCGGCTATCGACAATGCCGCGGTATTCACGGCCGCCATTCTTTCGCGTAACCTGGCCGAACGGCTGCGGACACATGATCACCGCCGTGCCATCGCCTGGATTCGGACCGCCCTTAATATAGCCGGAGTAATCGAGCCCTTCGACACCATCCGGGATGGGCACGCCGCAAAGCCCCAGCAACGTCGGCATGATGTCCGGGGCATCAATCGGCGCTTCGACTTCGCGTCCCCGGTTGCCAAGCACGGCGGGGTAACGCAAGAGAAACGGCACCCGAATCGACTCCTCGTAAGGCCACTGCTTCTTCCAGCGTCCTTGGCACCCAAGCATATCGCCGTGGTCTGACGCGAAAACAAAGATGGTGTCATCGGAGATACCGCTTTCCTTCAAGGTTCCATCAAGGTCGGCGAGGCAATCGTCGAGCGCGGCCATGTGCGCGTAATAGCCGGCCAGGTCCTTGCGCGCCTTTTTCTCGACCTTGGCGGGCACATTCGGCCGAAGGACAAGGTTCTCGGGCCGGAACTGCTGCCGGTATTTCTCGGGCGCGGTCTCGTAGGGCGCGTGAGGCGGGCCCCACGACATGAACAGCACGAAGGGTTTCTCGCCCTCGGCATGATCCCTGATGTATTGCTGCGCATCGCGGGTCTGGGCAATGGCGTCATAGCCTTCCCAGAAGAGCTTCTCGTCCGTATCCGCGTAATACGCCGAGTTGTTGTAGTTGTGGGTGCACTCGAGGACCTTCCAGTACTCCCAGCCCTGGCGCCGCTCGCGCGGAATGAAACTCGAACGGCCATGGCCGTCAAGATGCCATTTGCCGATGTAGGCCGTATCGTACCCTGCGCCTTTGAGCACTTCCGCAATGGTGGTCGCGTTATCGGGCAACTGCACGTCGTTCATGAACACACCGTTGGTCAGGGGCGATTGGCCGGTCATCAAGCTCGCGCGGTACGGCGTACATACTGGACACCCCGACACGGCATTGACAAAATTCACGCTTCCGGACGCCAGCCGGGCCAGGTACGGGGCCTGCACATTCGGGTCGCCGGCGTACGGCGTGGCCTGGGCCCGCCATTGATCGGCAAACACATATACGATATTGGGTTTCCGAGATGGTTTCGCGGAAGACGATTCAGCGGCGTGACCCTGGGTGTGCAGGAATGCGGCGCTCGCGGCGGCGCTCGCCAGAAAATGGCGGCGGCTCACCCTCGAACGACGCACATACGACGGTTTTAAATTCGTCTTTTCCATGATGATGTTACCTCCGCACGTATGGTAGGGGACAGGCCTTCCCTACTGCAAGCGGGCCGCGGCGATTCACAGCTTGCTTTCGCCAAGCCTCATGCGCCACCATGAGCTTGGGATGGGGATGACATGACGCCATCAGGACAACTCAGACGGCTTCTGGACCAGTTTCTAGAGGCATCTGTTTTTGAGTCGGGGCTGGCCGACAAGTCACTCGAGGCCTACGCGGCCGATCTGGGTGCATACACGGATAAACTCGAACAGGGCGGCATTACGGACCCGGAGCAGATCACACGGGATCACGTGCTGGCCCATCTCATCGCGTTGCGCAAGGAGGGGCTAAGCGCGCGGTCCGCGGCGCGGCATCTGAGCGCCATTCGGCGGTTCCACCGGTTCCTGCACGACGAACGTCTGGCGGACCGCGATCCGACCGAAGGCATGGATTCGCCCCGGATCATCCGCGCGTTGCCGCACGTGTTGTCGGCACTCGAGGTAGAACGGCTGCTTGACGCGCCCGACCTGTCGCGTAAACACGGCATCCGCGACGCGGCAATCCTCGAGCTGTTCTACGCATGTGGTCTGCGCATCTCGGAACTTGCCGGTCTGCCGTTGCGGGACGTGTCGCTTGAGGAATCCATGGTCCGGGTTCGCGGGAAGGGGGCAAAGGTACGCATCGTGCCGCTGGGCAACCGGGCCATCGACCGCATCCGCGCGTACCTGCCGGTACGTTCGGAGGCCAAAGTTCTCGACGACACTTTGTTCCTAGGTACCCGGGGCCGGCGCATGAGCCGCTCGAGCGTGTGGCAGGTGGTGAAACGCGCTGCCCAGGCCGCCAACATTCAACAAAACGTGACGCCCCATATGCTGCGGCATTCCTTCGCGACCCATCTGCTCGACCACGGCGCGGACCTGCGCGCGGTGCAGGAAATGCTCGGCCATGCCGACGTATCGACCACACAAATCTACACCCACGTCAGCGTCGACCGCCTGAGCCGCGCTCACAAGGATTTTCACCCCCGCTCGTAACATGGTTAGCAGGCAAAGAACAAGAACATGGTGAGTCCCTAATCGCCAGGTAACATTGGCTACGCTCAGGGAGAGGCAAGGTACCTCCCTCTGCCGTGTCCATATCCATGAAGCGCCAAAGGCGCGAAATATGCCAGCCTGGTTTGAACAACCAGGAAAACGGCATCCAAATAAAAAACAAGGGCTGAAAGCCGAAGCGCCGGAACAATCCGGCAGGAAGTAGGGAGTGAAAGTCTTTTGCAGTGAAAGAGTAGTTATCCACACTGGCCCCCAAGTAATGACTGTCTGTCCACGGGGGCTTGTGGCAAGCGTTGACAGGGGCAGGCCGACCTGGCTTTGAGTCCAGAACCTGGTTTGCTCGCCCGGATTCCCCTTGGCCAAACCCCTTCCCTCCAAGCGGTCCGCCGACCGGGGCTTCCCCCGGCCCCTTCGGTTTGATATAACTCGCTCTGGTTTGACCTGGTGTGTCCTGGTTGTGTCCTGGTTGACTTGGTAGGCAGGAGGCATTATGCTGAAAGTGCCGTTGCAGCGTGAATGCGTGCAGGCGGGCTGACAGTAATTGATGAGAAAGGAAATAAATAGCTATGAAACACGTTCGTTCCGTCTCGCGAGTGCGCGTCTGCAAAGCGCAGAATATCGGTGACAACCTGGCTGAATTGGGCACGTTCTTGACGCTTCTTGCGACGCTAATCGAGGTTATCGAAGCTCTGTCCGGCAGCAGCTCGAAGTAAACCTGCCCCTCAAAGGTCTGCGCGGGGCGGCCGAAAAGGCCGTGTGCCATGCGGGCGAGGTATTACTCCACTAACTGAGGGTACCGCTCAAAACAATGCTCTCCAGAGTTTTCGTGATGCTGGAAGGCGAGGGGGGAGTGAGTTACGGTGCCCATACGGCAAAATCCTTCAGTTACTATCGTATGTAGGCTATTTTAAACGCCGGGGAACGCTCCGGCGTTTATTGGTAGTAGGGAGCATTAGGCCCCTAAGGAGTCTTTTTAGGCATGAATTTCTTTAGACGGCACCCCATTGTAGGCGGCATTGTCGGTGGGTGTGCCTGCCTATTCTTGATAATAGGTGTATTCAGCTCTTTCGTAAGCCCGATGAGGGAAAGGACAATCCTTTCCCTCTTTGTTTTGGTGAAGAGATGACCTGAGCTTGGCC
>JAWODE010000436.1:0-2768 GCA_046483455.1 Candidatus Hydrogenedentota bacterium
AGTCCAGGGCATTGCGGGATGCCTTGGCAGCCCGGTACTGCTCGTAGACGGCCCGAAAACAGACCACGGCATCCCACGTCAATTCAGCGCTTTGCTCCTCGAGCTCGGGGTCGCGGGGAGGCGTAAGGTAATCTTGCAAAAACTTACTAAATTCCTTCTGCGATTCTTTCAACTCTTCAAACGCCTCGTCACTGGGCCAGTTGGCTTTGCGCGTGCTCGCCATTTTCCCTTCGACATACGCCTGAATAGCCCGCTCGATTTTCTCCGCATCACGAAGTGCGATAATCTCTTCGATAAGCCTGAGCGAAGCTTCCCGAAGCTGTTCGCGGCCATCGGTGGATTTACTGCACAGCCCGCCGAATCCCTCGAACTTTTCCTGAAATTTCCGTAAAACCTTTGAATGGCCCAATCCCAGCAACCGTTCCCGGCACACTTCGCGAACCTGCCTCTCCCAATATCCCAAAATGCGGTCCGTTGAACAAAAATTGTCGTTGGAGAGAAGTCGGTCCGCCGTGACGGGGTTGCGCAGAAAGGTCCCAAGCATCTCCTTCAGCCTGTAGGTACCGTAATGGCCGGCCAGTCGCAGGGCCTCCTCGTGAGGTTGCTCGAGAAGCTCCTCGACGGCGGCATCGACCACCTCGGCCCGCAATAAGTGGCTTTCCGGCTCATCCAAAACGCTGAAATCCGGGTCGAGGGGCGGGTCCAGTTGAAACGCAAGGGCATGCTGCCGCAGCAGCCCCGCGCAGAAAGCGTGGATCGTGCTCATGCGAGCCGTCTCCACCTTCCGCGCCAATTCACGCCACCACGTCATTTCGGCCGGCGTACCGCTATTTTCGCGCTGACGGCATTCGCTCCGCAGACGGTCTTTCATTTCCGCCGCCGCCTTTTCCGTGAAGGTAATCGCCACGATCCGGTCCAGCGGAACCCCGCACTCACGGACAAGATACAACACACGCTCGATCAGTACGGCGGTCTTACCGGAACCCGCCGAAGCCGTAACGCACAAATCCTGTCCGGTGGTTTGAATAGCTTCCTGCTGGGCATCCGTCCACTTCATCACGCATTCTCCTGCTTGCGTTCGACGCGGGACGCGTCGATGCGGCACATCCGCCGCACATCGCAATACGCGCAGGCTTTCGGTTGAGGCGTAGGCGGGAACCACGCACCGCGAATGCCCTCGAGAGCACTCTTTACCCCGTCGAAAAACCCTTCCTTCGCGACCTCCCAGGAAGTAAGACGGGGGGCGTCGCGAACCCGCCGCTTTTCTTTCGTGCCCACTTGCAGCAACACGGCTTCCACACACTTCGCGCCCGGCGCAATAACCTGTTCGAGAGCAAGCGCATAGGCCACGAGTTGCAGCGAAACCCCCTGCTTCAGATATTCCGCCTTTGGGAGGCTCCCTGTTTTGTAGTCGATCACCCGGAAGCCTTCGTCGCCTTCATCAATCCGGTCGATCCGCCCCCGCATGTGGACCGTACCCGCTTCCATGGAAATTTCGAGGGAGGAATAGCCACACTTGTCCTCTCCATAAACCGCTTCAAACTGCGTGGGCCGCCACACCTCGTCCGCTTTCCGTTCAAACTCGAGATACCGTTGGAGCCGCTCATGCACCGAGAGGCGCTCCGCCGCGAGAACACCTTCCGGCACTGTAGTCATGCGCCCCGTTCGCTCATTGAAGACCGATTCCACCAATTCTCGCATTGTCGTTACAGCGTCGGACACCGGAATCTCGTTTACCGGGAGCCCCTCGTAGCGGCGATGAAACTCTTCCAGCACACGGTGAACAACCAGCCCCAAATCACGCCGGTCGAACGCCGTATCCGGCCGGTCCACCTGCATTAGACGCAACAAGCGCGACGCAAAAAAACGGAACGGACAAAGCCGGTAGTCCTCGAGCTCCGTTGCGCTGAACACGTGTCCGGCACTGTATTTTTGAGCAAGAAGGGCCTTGTTCTCTTTCCCGGCGAGCACCCCGTCAAACGCATCAAATAACGCCGAACTGTACCGCCGCTTCTCGACCTTTGCACCGCGAATGACGTGGGCAGACTCATCGGCCAATGAATCCGGGAATCTGGATTTTGTCGCGAACAGGTTATTGAGAACATCGCGCTTGGAACTCGCCTCGGAAAGAGGCGGATAATACTGGCCAGCGCGCAGAGGTGGCCGTTCAAACCCCTCCTCGGAAAACAGGCGAAGCACATCGTTCAAAAAGGGACTCCGCAACAACGGCTTACCGTCGGGGGTAGCGGTCCGCCAAAGGATCCATATTCGCTCGCGCGGCGCCTCCAGAACGTGGTGAAACCACGTCAATTCTCGATCACTTCGCACTTCCTGGAGTTCCAGTGGAATCCCGGCATCACGCAGTTCCCGTACATCGTCGTCGGAATACACCGCATTCACCCCGGGCACAGCCGGCGTCACACCCTCATTCACGCCCCCGAAGAAGACATACCGGAATTGCAGCCCCCGGACACTTCCCATGCCCAAACACTGCACGCCGTGGCGTTCGCGGGGATTCGGAGCCACCCGAAATTCTTGCGAAGCGCAAGCCTGCCGAAGAAAGCGCACAAAATCGGCGCGGGACATCTCTTCATCGCTTCCGTACGGCGCATCGTTCAATCGGCCCAGCATATCCTGAAACGTTTCGAGGGCGGCTCTTTCCCGCGCACGCTCTTCTTCCGGCACGGCATCCTCCAGCTTCATCGCTTTGATAAATTCCGCACCCGCCCGGCTGAACTCTCGAATGCATGCTTTATCGGGAAGTGCCG
>JAWODE010000452.1:0-2553 GCA_046483455.1 Candidatus Hydrogenedentota bacterium
GCCGCCCTGAAGGAAAAGGCACTCGGCGCCCGTCTTTTCTTTAACGATACGGGCGATCTCGCGGCAGTAGTGGGCCGAATACTCGAGGTTGGACGGCCCCATGACGACCGGATGGCACGCGAAATTCACGAGGGTACTGATTGGGTTCCCGTCGGTGTCGTCGATGCGGATGATCGTCATCTCCTTATCCACGGGCTCCGTGGGACGCTTCTCAGCGTTGCGCCAGAGCATGATGCAGCGGCCGTCGGACGTAAGGATGCGACGGTTGTGGGCCACATCCACCGTGGTGCGCGCGATGGCGAGGCGGGCGGGTTGCGCTGACGCGGAGGCCTCACCGACGGCTTCCACAATGGCTTTCTCGATGGCCAGGATATGAGGTGCATCGAGCGATTCAACGATAGGACCCTGGTGCGTGTGTGTCGCCATGATCGCGACATCCTGCACGCCCTTCTCCCGGGCTTGCCGACGAATGCGTTCAACCACTGGGGGCAGCGGCACACGCCCCAAGTCGAGCGTCACGATAGCCGCGGAGGCAGTATCCGTACGAAACACAACGGCCTTGGCGAACAATGGGTCGAGCGCCCCCGTCGCCGAGCCTTCACGGTCGCTGTATCCCCACATCGGTACGCCGGGCGCGGGGGTAATATCACGAACGGCAACACCCACGCGTAACGCCTTATCTTGCGGCGATTCTGCCGCTCCGGACGTCTTGCCTGCCATAATTGACGCTACCGCTGCCATACTGGCCGACGTTTTCATGAAATCGCGCCGCGATACGTTCCCCATCGAACTACCCTCCTCGCATATGGGTCTTTTCTTTTCTTCCCAATGACGGCGTCAGAATATCAGGACATGCACAAATACGGAACCTTTGCTTGACGGCCCCCTTCCTATTTCAGGTAACCAACCTCGGTTTGGCGTGAGCGAAAAAACAAGGTAGAATGGCAGCCTCTACATGGGGTTGGACAAGGGGGAGTCATGTACCGAAAGTCAATGTGTTGGGCCTTGATCCTCGCGGCAGGTGTTGCCGTTGCCGATCTGCCCGTCAGCCAATTGTTTAAAGCGGAAGGGCACGGGCGCAAGGCCGATGGCTACTTCCCCGACGATGACCTGCGCCGCATTACGGCCCTCCACGACATACACACCCCGCATGTCTCCTGGGCATCGCCCCTGGCGGGTGGACCGCTACGCATTCTCGCGGTTGCTGCGAAGACCAACGGAAGATGGCCGGTCGAACTCGCACAGCGCTTCGATTTTGACGTCTTCACCGTCTACGGGCACGACACAGCGCAGCTTGGCGCCCCACCGGACAAAGGCTTGTTCGTACAGGGGCAGCGGGATGTGGAAGCACGTATTCTAAAAGCACTTACAGCCGACATAGACGTTGTGGTGAGCAACATTGCCTGGAACGCGCTCGGCAAACGGGTTCAAGACCGCATTACAACCTTGAGGGAGCGGGGCATCGGCTTTGTGGGCCCCACGGAAGATATTGATTTATCTGGTCTTACACCCAAAAATGAAACGGCGGCAGCATTGCTCGCGGAAGCCGTTCCTCTCTCGGGATTGCGGCTCTTGGGCAAAAACTATGCTACGCCCGAAGCCGCCACGGCCGAAATTCTTGCTCTATGGTCGGATAACCAGGGAACCCGCGTCGCGGACATCTCTAAGTACCCGCGCGACAACGAGAAGCCCGAGTTCACACGTCTTCAATACCAGTGGCTCCCCACCTCCGAACATGAGGCCTATTATTCCCTATTTGGGAGAGTCATAATGTGGGTGGCAAGGCGACCGTTTCACGTCCCAAGGTCTATTAAAACCAACGAGTTGGGCGATTTCTCCAGAGATAGTCTTCCGGTGGAATTTGGGGAACCCGGAGCAGACGGAAACGCCGTGCGTCTGCGCCTATGGGACGCCGACATGCGCCTCGTCTATGAATCCCTCAAACCCGTAATACCCAGGCTGGCAGCGGGGAAGTATTTTGTAGGGGTGGAATCCCTTGGGGAAGAACAGTTTACGGGATGGCGTTTCGAGTGTATCGAGGTCACCGCACCTTCTGCAATTGCGGAGATCACCTTGACCAACCGCCATGTATCACCCGATGCAACTGTGGAAGCAACGGTTCGGCTTGCCAATCTTCCCCCGAAAGGAAGTCTCCTCGTTTTTGACGTGTTGGACAATTACGGCCGAAGCATCTACCGCGAGACACGCAACGCCACTCAGGCAACTACCTTCGCTGGCCCAGTGAACGAGTCTCTTCATTTGTACAACTACGCCAACGTGAAGCTGTTAGACACGCAAGGCGCCTTACTTTCCGAAATGCGCCAAGGGTTCTATGTGGCACAACCCAATGCGCCCACGGACGATATCAGCCTGATGGTCTGGGAGGCCTGTGCGGCCTTCGAGCCGTTTCATCGGCGGATGCTGCGGCGCTTTGCCGAATTGGGTGCCGATGCGGCCCTTATCGGAGCACGCAAAGGTACAACGAATACGAGCCAGGCCGAGGCATGCGCTATGTCCAACGTACATCCCCTGCTCTATGTCACGCGCTTGGCC
>JAWODE010000286.1:0-6811 GCA_046483455.1 Candidatus Hydrogenedentota bacterium
CCGCCGGCACGATGTTGCCCGCCGGCACGCACACGCTGCACGCGGCCTTCACCCCGGACGACGAGGTGAACTGGGCCGCGACCGAGGCAACCGTCGAGCTGACCGTCGAGAAGGCCCCGCTGAGCGTGCGCGCCGAGGACCAGACCCGTGCGCAGCAGAAAGTTTAGGTGCAGCTAACGGGGAAATAGATATGAGTGGTGGTGAAGCGGCCGAAGTTCCCGGCGCCGAAGGCGTTGATGTTTCGCTTGAGTTACTAGGAGGAGATAAATATAATTGGGGCACTCTCAATGTTCCGGTGACATTGAAGAAAGGAACAGGTGATCGATGTTTTGAACGTCGAACACTCGATGCAACACCACTGGGACGCCTACGGATACTGGGCCGATGCGGTTGGTGATTACGTGGACATGGATATCATGGATTGGCTCCATACCCCCGAGTTCCGCGACATGATGGCCATTGTTGATCCCTACCGGTATGCCGATAATCGCCTCACCATGCCCAAATACATCGTGAATTCAACGGGCGATCAATTTTTCCTGCCCGATTCCTCACAATTTTATTTTGACGCATTGAAAGGCGAGAAATACCTGCGCTATGTGCCCAACACGGACCATGGCCTAAATCAGGAAGCGATCGAGAATGTCACGGCGTACTATACGGCGATTCTCACCGGCACGCCGAGGCCCGAGTTCACGTGGTCGAAGCAGGCCGACGGCTCGCTGCGGGTCGAGACCACTACCGCTCCCTCGGAGGTGCGTCTGTGGCAGGCGACGAATCCGGACGAGCGCAATTTCCGGTTGGACTCGATCGGTGCGGCCTACACCAGCTCGGTGCTGACCGATCAGGGGGGCGGAGTGTACATCGGCTCGGTTCCCCCGCCCGCGGAAGGATGGACCGCGTTTTTTGTCGAGTTGACGTTTCCCAGCGGCGGGGCTTTCCCCTTCAAATTCACCACGGAGGTGGTTGTAACGCCTGACACGCTGCCGTATCGCGACGTCGGGGGCTGGGGGACCATCGAGACGGTGGGTTCCGGTGACGATGCCATTAGTCTGGTCAAGGTCGGCGGCAGCCGCTACGAGATGGGCTACTGGTATGGGAACCTTCTCGCCGACCAAATCGCTTCCTGCTGGGCCGGTATGAGCGCTGTCTTTCCTGCCAGCGAAGAGGAGTATGACTGGGCCATTGAGTCCATGTGGAACAGCGATTATTTCGATATCGAGGCTTGGGAACGGGAGTTGCGCGGTATGGCTGACGGATGTGCCGATGCGGGATATCCCGAGGTGACCTTCCGCGAGCTGCAGAAGCTCCACATGCTCCCCGACATGTCCGAGTACAATTGCGGGTTGTTCGCCGCGTGGGGCAATGCAACGGCTAACGGGGACCTCTATCAAATGCGCAACCTCGATTGGTCGATGAATACGGGTGCGCAAGACTACCCGGTGGTGGCCATCTACAACCCGGACGATGGCGAAAAACACGCCGTCATCGGGTTTGCAGGGTTAGCTGGAGCCGCCATAGGCGGTATCAACGAGCACGGAATCGCGGAGAGTCAGATCATGGGCGGGTTTGGCGATGCGGAAACCCTGGACGGCATTCCTTATCCCATGTTGCTCCGCGATGTCATCTATCACGACACGACGCTGGCGGAGGCGCTCACCCGAATGGGAAGCGCAACGCGCACCAATGAATATTACTTCGGCATCAGCGGCCTGGATGCTTCGGGCGATCCCGACGCGCGGTTGCTGTTCACGAGCAACACCCGCTTCGACCAGTTCGGAGGCGGCGAGTCTATCGTGCATCCCGAGTTTGACCCCTTCTACGAGCCGCTTGAAGACGTGGTCTATTGGAAACGCCACGACGGCGGTGCCTACGCTATGCCCGGCGAGGAAGACCACCGCAAAGGCAACCAGACGCTTTACGCCGCCATCGAGCCCCGGTGGGGCGCTATCGACGGCCAGAAAGCCAAGGAAATCGCCATTGCGGATGGCGTGAGCTCGACCGTGGTCAGCATCGTCTACAACGCAACCACGGGCACGTTCTGGGTCGCCTATGCCGAGGGCACAAGTACGCCCGCCCCGGAGCGCACCTATATAGAATTCAATTTGCATGAATTCGTCGAAGTGCCCACTGTCGTGGGCGCAAGCCAGCCGACCGCCGAGACAAGGATCATGAATGCGGACTTGGTTGTCGGTAATGTCGCCAGCCAATACAGTGATACTGTGCCTGCGGACAATGTCATCAGCCAGGACCCCGTCGGCGGTACGGAAGTTGCACCGGGCAGCGCGGTGGACTTGCTGATCTCCCGGGGCCCGGAACCTACGGTGACCTCCATCTCGAGCATCGACGAGTTGCAGAGCATTGGGGCCGACCCCGCCTATCCGCTGGACGGCTACTATGCTCTCACGCAGGACATTGACGCCTCGGCCACGGCGGACTGGAATGACGGCGCGGGATTTGAGCCGATTGGCGCATGGAATGGAACGGAGCCGTCTTCGGCGGCGTTTACGGGAGCGTTCGATGGCCAGGGTCATGTCATCACAAATCTCACGATTAGCCAACCGGATGGAGAGTATGTTGGCTTGTTCAGTGCCACCTATGCGGAAGCGAGTATCCAAAACCTGGTTTTGGAAGACTGCACTGTGTCGGGCAAGAATCATGTAGGCGCCTTGGTAGGCTTCAACTACAACAGCACGATATCCGGCTGCTCGGCGACGGGCGCCGTGACGGGGACGGCATATGCTATCGGCGGCCTGGTGGGCTTTAACCAAAGCGGCCGCTTATCCGAGTGTTATGCGACCGCCGCCGTCACCGGGAACGCCGAAGTCGGCGGCCTGGTAGGGCTGAATTGGGGTGGCGCCGATAGTATGTCCCAGTGCTATGCGACGGGCCCGGTAGTAGGCGAAAACGCAGTCGGCGGTCTTGCAGGGGGCAATTGGTATAGCGCCCTTTCTAACTGCTATGCGACGGCCTCGGTTACGGGCGAAAGCAAGGTTGGAGGGTTGATAGGCGAGAACATGTACGGCGTCTTGTCCCACTCCTACGCCGTGGGTCCGGTGACAGGAACGGGGGACTTTGTCGGTGGCCTGCTTGGGCAGGACTATGAAACTTCCTACGAGACGATCGAATCTTGCTTTTGGGACACCGAGACCAGCGGGTTAACCGAATCTGCCGGCGGCACGGGTCTCCCCACGGCGGATATGCAGATTCAAAGCACGTTCACGAACGCGGATTGGGATTTTGACGCCATTTGGTACATGCTTACCGGTGGTTCGTATCCCTATCTGCTGAATCTTTCCAAATCCACGGTTCCCAATGTGACCAACCAGCCGGAAATGGACGCCATCGCTGCACTCGAAGCTGCGGGCTTGACCTCCCGCATTTCGTATGAAAACAGCCATACCGTGGATGAGGGTCTGGTCGTCAGTCAGGATGTGCCGGACGGCGAAGATATCAACAGCGGCGTACCCATCCACCTTGTCGTATCGCTGGGTCCGGAATCGGTTGAAGTGCCGGATGTCGTGGGCATGACGGAAGCCGAGGCGGAGACGGCATTGACCGATGTCGGCTTGGGCGTCGGGAACGTGACCGATGAATATAGCGATACAGTGGCTGAAGGCGAGGTGATAAGTCAGTCTCCCGAAGCCGGTGCGGATGTTTTGTGGGGCAGCGCCGTAGACTTGGTCGTATCGCTGGGTCCTGAGCCGGTGACGGTGCCGAATGTCGTGGGCATGAGCCAATCCGAGGCCGAGGCCGCGCTTGTGGATGCAGGTTTGACGGTTGGCGCGGTGTCGGAAGCCTATAGCGATACGGTTTCGGCGGAAGCTGTCATTGAACAGACGCCGTCGGCCGGTACGGAAGTTTTTTCGAATGATGCGGTGGATTTGGTGGTCTCGCTCGGACCCGACGTGGTCGAGGTCCCACAGCTCGTGGGAATGACCCAAGCGGCGGCGGCGTCGGCGCTGAGTGCGGCGAGGCTCAGGGTTGGTACGGTCACCGGCGAGTACAGCGATACGGTAGTTGCGGACGAGGTGGTCGGCCAGTCTCCGGAGCCAGGGACGGTTATTTCGTCGGGTAACGCCGTGGACTTGGTGGTCTCGCTGGGTCCGGAGCCGGTGACGGTGCCGAATGTCGTAGGCATGAGTCAATCCCACGCGGAGGCGGCGCTCCGAGAGGCGGGCCTGGCCATCGGTGCGGTAACCGAAGACTATAGCGATAGCATTTCCGCGGGGAACGTGATGAGCCAGTCGCCGGCAAGTGGCGCGCAGGCGCCGCCGGAGAGCGCGGTTTCCTTGGTTATCTCGCGTGGTCCGGACCCCTGGCCCGGGGCAACGGCCATCTCGACCATCGAGGAACTGCAGCAAATAGGCAACGCTCCCGACTATCCGCTCGATGGAAACTACTATTTGACGCAGGATATTGACGCATCCGGGACCGCGGCATGGAACGCCGGTGCGGGTTTCGAGCCGATTGGTCTCGGGGGAGACCACTTCACGGGGATATTCGATGGAAAGGACTACGTGATTTCCGGTCTGGCAATTCTGCGGACGGACACTTCTTCCCGGGATCGGGTGGGATTGTTCGGCGGGCTGGGTCCCGAGGGCGAAATTCGGAATCTGGGTCTCGAGAATGCCGAGGTGGAAGGGCAGTACAGTGTGGGGGCGCTGGCCGGCTATAACGAGGGCACGATCTCCGCTTGTTACGCGATCGCGTCGGTCACGGGCGAGGATTTCGCCGGTGGTCTGGTCGGCTTGAACAAAGGCTCGATTTCTCGATGTTATGCGACGGGAACGGTGTCGCTATCGAGCACCAACGCGGGTGGCTTGGTTGGCCGGAACGAAGGTTCCGTGTCCGCATGCTACGCTATGGCCACGGTGTCCGGCGATGACGGCGTCGGCGGCCTGGTTGGATGGAACGCGAGTGCAGGCGCCATCGTCCATTGCTATGCGACGGGCCCCGTAAACGGCAATGAGAACGTCGGCGGACTAATCGGAATGAATAGGGGGGGCTGCGAGGCCGGTTTCTGGGACATGGATGCCAGTGGGATGAGCGCATCCGATGGCGGCACCGGCCTCTCGACCGCGGAGATGCTTACCCAAGCCACGTTTACGGATGCGGACTGGGATTTTGCCGCGGTGTGGTCCCTGAGCGGTGCGTATCCGGTTTTGCGGCAACTTCCCCAGTGTACCCTCGTGTACGAAGCGGAATCCGATGGCGCAATAGAGGGCCCGGCGACGCAGACGGTGAATCGAGGAACCAGCGGGGCTCCGGTGACCGCCGTGCCTGCCGAGGGTTTTGATTTTGTGCAATGGAGCGATGGCGCTACGGCCAACCCCCGCGTGGATACGAACGTGACCGCGGACGTCTCTATCACGGCAAATTTCGTGCGGTTAACGGGAGCGTTGGAGGTCCTGCTGGAGCCGGAGGGAGCGGTCGCTGCCGGCGCCCAGTGGCGGCTTGCGGGGACCGACGATTGGCTCGACAGCGGCAGCATTGACGAGGACGTTCCTGCGGGGCCGCAGACCATCGAGTTCCACGATGCCACCGGATGGGGTACGCCTGAGAATCGGGAAATTACGGTCGTCGTGGGCGAAACCACGACGATAACGGCGACCTACCTGGCTCCCGCGGGTTCAATCATGGTCACGATATTGCCGCGGGATGCGATGGATGCCGGCGCGCAATGGCGGCGCGTGGGCAGCGAGGAATGGCTCGACAGCGGCACGACGGAGAGCGGCATCGAACCGGGGTCGTACAGGGTCGAGTTCAAGCCCGTCTCGGGGTGGAATGAACCCCAGGATATTGAGGATGTGATGGTAGTGCCCAACGAGACCGCGACCCTCTGCGGCGTATACACAACGGAAACCCAGCCTTGGGCGTGTCCTCTTTTGGACAACAAGGCGCTTGAGCCCTTTGCCGAAGCGTCGGTCTATGAGCCCGTTATGCCGTCTCCGTTGGATGAGAACGGCGTGCGTTTCTGTGCTCCCGTGGCGCCGTTGGCGGTCCGGCTGCGCAGCAACTCGCCCATTGACCCGGCTACGGTCTGGGGGGTGGTGAGCTGGACCGAGGCTGCGTCGGAAGAAGTCCTGTGGCTGCCGCTTGATGCCGGCCAGTCCGACGGGTGGGCGGTATATGAGCCCGAGACGCCATGGGCCGATGGCGAGGTCGTGTCGTTTACCGCGGGCGCGTATACGGTATCCGGTCACGAAGTTGGACCGTTCACGTATGAGTTCGTTGTGAGCGAGGAGGTCTATGAGGGTTCGGTTGCCGTAATTGAATCCGGGGCAACGACCAGCGAGCCGGAATTCGTTGGGAGCGCGTACGAGATTGCTCCGAGTACGGTGTATTTCGAGCCGTTGAAGATCCAACTTCCGGTGCCCGACGGTGTCGATGCCGCTGCCCTCGAGCCGGCGTATCTGTTTAGCGAAGACGGCGGGAGCCGCTGGGTGGACGGCAGGTACGTTGAAGGGTGGCTTGAAGGCGGTTCCGTCCGCGTGGTGCAGGACGAGGACCGCGTGTACATCGAATTCCAGGTGAACCATGGCGGGACGGTGCAATTGCGGCGGCGCGCAACGGGCGTCTCGTCGGCGGGGATGAGCAACGCCCTGGTCAGCGGCGATCTGCTTGTGTTCCTCGGACTTGTCGCGTTCCTGCTGTTTCAGAAGCGCTTATGGGATCGGCGTTTGTGGGACCGGCGCCCCCGCCGGTCATAGCGCGGGAAGAACATAGGGAGCCCCCCCTGAGTCCGCCGCAAGAGGTGACGAGGGGCGTCCCAATGTTTTTTTCGAAAGAGTCTTTAAGGTGGTACAAG
>JAWODE010000607.1:0-2913 GCA_046483455.1 Candidatus Hydrogenedentota bacterium
TGCAACCTGAATCCCGGGGAGATCGTTGAGCAGGCGCTGCATTTATTGCGAGACCGTGACATGCAGGGGCGAAGTCCCAATATTGTGTTCATGGGCATGGGGGAGCCTTTCCGCAATTATGACGCCACGATCAAGGCCATCCGGATGTTGATGCGCAAAGACGGGCTTCACATCGGAGCGCGGAAGATCACGGTGTCGACGGCGGGAGATGTTCCGGGTATCGAGCGGTTTGCGACGGAGAATTGGCAAGTGCGGCTGAGTGTCTCTCTGCACGCCGCGAACGATGCGTTGCGTTCGCAACTGGTTCCGTTAAATCGCAAATACCCCCTTGGCCAATTGATAAATGCCGTGCGCACGTATAGCGAAAGAGTGGGCCGCCAGGTGACTTTCGAATGGGTGCTCATGCGCGGAGTTAACGATTCAGTTCAGCATGCCCGCGAGCTGCTTGATCTGACGCAGGGCCTTAAGGCCTTTGTGAATTTGATTCCCTATAACGACGTCGAGGAACTGCCTTATGAGCCGTCGCCTCCCGAGGCGTGTGAGGCGTTTCTGCGGGTGCTCGAGGATGGGGGAATGAAGGCGACGCTTAGAAGAGAGCGTGGGGGAGACATTGATGCTGCGTGCGGGCAGTTGAGGTCCCGTCAGATAGCGGGTGAAGAAACAAATCCGTGAGCTTATTGCCCCAATTCCTGATCGAGTGACTCGTGCAGCCGGTTCAGAGAACGCTCGACCTCTCTTCGCAGGCTTTCGATGGCTCCCGGGGTGCCTTTGGGCGGGGGGTAGATCGGTTCACCGTAGCCCGATACCAATCGCCCGAAAGGTTTTGGGACGATGAACTGGTCCCATGAGCGCATCCGCCAGCAGGGTGCGGCCGCGAAGGCGTGGGGAATGATGGGGAGGCCGGTTTTCAGCGCGAGTATGGCCACGCCGGGTTTGGCTACCCTGCGCGGCCCTTTGGGGCCATCCAGGGTAAAACCGAGAGCTGGCACAAGAGCGGCTGCCCGTTGCATCTCTTTCAACGCTTCGGCGCCTCCACGTGAAGAGGAGCCCCGCAATGCGTACAGGCCGAAATGGCGCACGACACGCGCCGCCAGTTCGCCATCGAAGCTGTAGCTGGTCAGGGTGTGGTAGCCGGTGTTGCGATGGTACCAAGCCGCTAGTCCGAGGGTTTCGTGCCAGATGGCGAGTATCACATGTTGCCCGGCCTCGGTGGGAGGGTTAAAGTGATGAAGACCTTGGCTCTTGATGCGGCATGTTGCACAGAGTGTCTTGAAAGCGCCTGCCATAAGCGATGACCCAACGGCCAGCGCGATGCGCTGCCGACGTGTGAAGGCTACAGGACTTTCATACGTCAAGTCTGGGTGCTTCAACGGGATTCCATGCCCCGAAGCAGTTGATAAATGACCCGGGTACGGGGAACGGGTAAGGCCGCAACCTGAGCGCGTCGGAGGACTTCACCGCTCAGGCTTTCGATTTCAGTGGGTTTTCCCGCCCGGATATCTTGAAGCATGGGAGAGACGCTGTGAGGAAACTTCCGGCACAGCTCTTCGGTTTCTTCCACAAGGCTGTAGGGAAAGCGGTACCCTTCCGTGGAGGCGACCTTCACGCTCTCGACCACCAAGTCGCGCATAAGTTGGCGCACCTCGGCTATCTCGAGCAACGCTCCGTTTTGGACATCGAGCAGAGCCGTGAGGGGGTTTATGGCGTTCGACGCGGATACTTTTTCCCACAGTGTTTGCCCTGGGGCGGTGGTGACCTCAAATTGAAATCCCGCGGCGGTTAGGGCCTCTTCAGCGGGTAGCGTAGGGCAGGAGGTCCACGAGCCGAACGTCGTATTTGCCGAAGCGGTGTGTGTGACTTGGCCCTCGCTTGTAAGTATGGCCGCCTCGTGAGTCACTCCGGCGAGCACATGGGCGCTGCCTACGGCCGTACAGAGGGCTTCCGTATTGCCGAGGCCGTTTTGCAACGTCAAAACAGGCACGTTTTGAGGGATATTCAGGGATCGGGTCGCATGAGATTTGACGAAGACGATGATCAAGTCCTGGTCAGGGGGTATGGAGGTGGAGACGGCAGGTTTGGCACTCATGGAATGGGCGTCCGACTCGACACGGATGCCCGATTCGTTTAGACGGCTCGCGCGCTCGGCCTTGTAATCGACCAGCGTCGTCTGGGCGTTGCCCTTTGCGAGGCGTGCCGCAAACAGGCATCCCATTGCTCCCGGACCAATGACTGATACTTTCATAGTTCCCCTCGTGAATCCTCTTCCGCTGTATGTTTCGGGCACTATGGCGTATTTTTGCCCCCACGTGGATGCTGTGGAACAAACACTTTAGAGAATTGTTCTTGCTTCTGCAACTCCCGGCATGCTCGAAGTGCGGACGCGCGGTCCGCGTATCTCCCTACAAAGACACGCACATATTCTCCATTAGAAGAATCCTCTACTTCCACATCGAGACCTGCACTTTCTCGGACTTCTTTGGCATAGGCTTTCGCTTTATCGCGATTCGCCTTCGAAAAGGCTATCAACTGGATGCTGTAGAATGGTTTGCCATCTCCCTTCGGTGGGCTGGCGGCTGGTAGGTTGTCGGGGGGCAAGTCGATTTTGTCGATGGCGAGCTCGGTATCTCTCTCGGGCTGTTCCGATGGCTCTGTCTTTGTTTGAGTCTCTTGATTCGAATCTCCGGCGGTAGATTCTGTTCGGACTTCGCTTTTGTTGTTTTCGGTCTCCGTTGTTTCGGGTTTCTTTTTGGGTTTACCGGTAGCGGAATCCGCGTTTTTTTCTGTTTCGCTCTTTGGGGACAGCTCAACGCGTTTGGGTTTCTTCGCTGGTGTGCTTTTTTCTGCACGTGTGGCGTGTTCAAGCGTTTCTTCCGCGGCTGGTTCGGATGTATCCGATGCTTCCGCGGGTGCAGG
>JAWODE010000097.1:0-7528 GCA_046483455.1 Candidatus Hydrogenedentota bacterium
CCCCGCAACCTGGTCAATGCGCTTGACCAGGTACGTAAACAAAAAGAAGAGAGTGGAGAAACCGCCGCTTAACATGCGAGTGGCGCGAACGTGACAGGAGTTACGAGGAAATGGCAGAGAAATTGGATGCGATTATTGATGAAATCGCAGGGCTTTCGGTGCTCGAGCTGAGCGAACTGGTCAAAGCCCTCGAGGAGAAGTTTGGTGTCGAAGCAGCGGCTCCCATGATGATGGCGGGCGCGATGCCGGCCGCGGGCGGCGCCGAGGCGGCCGCTGAAGAAGGCCCCACGGCCTACGATGCAGTCCTGGCAGAAATCGGCTCGCAGAAGATCCAGGTCATCAAAGAGGTGCGTGCGATTACGGGTCTTGGTTTGAAAGAGGCCAAGGAACTCGTGGATGGCGCCCCGAAGCCGGTCAAGGAAGACTGCACCGAAGAAGAAGCCAAAGAGATCAAGGAAAAGCTCGAGGGTGTCGGCGCGGTCGTCGAACTCAAGGGCAAATAAACCCCTTTTGCTTCAAATCCCACAGCGGCAGGCTGGTTTTTTTCCGGCCTGCCGCTGACGTTATTTCGAGGATAGAAGTGTAACTCATTTGAGCATGCGCTGCAGGCCCACCACGACGCCCTGGAGCTGGACACTTCGCGCGGGGACGATGAGGGATTGCATGGCGGCATTGGCGGGCCGCAGCTCGATCATGTCGCCATGAGGGTAAAACCGTTTGACGGTGGCCTCGTCGTCGACAAGGGCGACGACGGTATCGCCTTTTCCGGGGGGGCGTTTCGGGTCGACAATGATGGTATCCCCCTCCAGAATTCCATCATCGATCATGCTATCTCCTTGAACCCGCAAGGCATAACCGTTTTCTACATCGAGCGCGGGCGGAACCGGAATAACGTCTTCGATGTTTTCTTCCGCCAGAATGGGGAAGCCGGCCGCGATCCGCCCGACGAGAGGCACCATCGCCGCGGCGGCATGGTACAGGCCCGCCGCGGCTTTCTCCGTGACGCGGATGGACCGTGCTTTGGAAGAACGCTCGATGTAGCCCTTACGTTCGAGGGCCACGAGGTGGTCGTTCACACCGTTGGTCGAAGAGATGTTGAACCGCCGCCCGATCTCGGCGATGGTGGGCGGCATGCCGTTATCCCGGATACACGTCACGATATAGTGCAGAATATCTTGCTGGCGGCGCGTCAACCCTTTTGCCATACGACCTCCTCGCGCCCTTGGCATCTCCCCACCGCGACCCTCCAGGCACATTTCTGAATTCTTTTTCAGCATTCTACCCAAACACTGAACATCTGTCAAGGCTTTGGCATGTGTGATGCGCACAGGGGGTTGTTGGAGACAAGCCGATTCGGCCGGGAGTGCCGTTGCGCGGACGCTATTCCTGTGCGGCTTCGTGCTTGTCGATATCGTGTTTTTTGAGGCGGTATTGCAGGGTTTTGTAGGTGAGACCGAGTAACTCGGCGGCTTCTTTGATGCGGCCGCCTGAGCGTGCAAGGGCTTGGCGGATAAGGTCTTGTTCGAGATCTTCGAGCACGACCCCTCCCGTGGGCAGGTTCACGTCGCCGGCTTGGGGCTCGCGGGACTTGAATTTCTCGGGGAGGTCCTCGACGCTGACAGTGTCTTTATCGCAGAGGATAAAGACTTGTTCGAGGGTGTTTTCCAATTCACGGACGTTGCCGGGCCAGCGATAGCGTTTCATGGCGTCGATTGCGCTGGCGTCGAGGGTCGGCGCCGGGCGGCCGAGGCGTTTGGCGAGCTTTTGGCGGAAATGATCGACCAGGAGGGTCAGGTCTTCCATGCGTTCCCGCAAAGGCGGGATACGGATGGGCAAGACCTCGAGACGGAAGTAGAGGTCTTCGCGAAAGCGGCCCTCATCCACGATGGATTTCAGGTCGTGATTGGTGGCGGCGATGACGCGCACATCGACCTTCCGGGGCTGGGCCGAACCAACGCGTTCGAGGATGCCGTCCTGGAGGACGCGTAGGAGTTTTGCCTGGCTCTCGAGTTGCATGTCGCCGATTTCGTCGAGAAAAACGGTGCCGCCGTTAGCGACCTCGAACTTGCCCTGACGGCTCGCCTCGGCACCCGTGAAGGCGCCTTTCTCGTGTCCGAAGAGTTCGCTTTCGACGAGCGTATCGGGAATCGCGGCGCAATTAACCACGATAAAGGGTTTCGTTTTCCGAGGGCCGGTAAAGTGAATGTGCCGCGCCACCAATTCTTTGCCCGTGCCCGATTCTCCCTGGATCAAAACGGTGCTCGATACGCGCGTGGCCCGGCGGACCATGTCGAAGACCTTATGCATGGCGGGGCTTTGGCCCACAATATTGCCCAACGCGGTGGTATCGCTGATCAACTCGCGCAATTGCTGGTTTTCGCGGCGCAAATGATGTTGTTCGAGGGCCTTGTCGATGACGACGAGGAGTTCGTCTTTGTCGAATGGTTTTGCCAGGTAATCGCTGGCCCCTTCCTTCATGGCGGTCACCGCGGTTTGCACGGTCGCATAGGCCGTCATGACCACAACCGACAGGTCGGAGCGAATGCGCAAGGCTTCGCGGAGCAGGTCCAGGCCGTCCATTTCCGGCATCCGCAGGTCGGTAAGCAGAAGGTCGTAGGTGTTTTTTTCGAGGGCGGCCAAGGCGTCGCTCGGCGCGCCGTAGGTGTCGACCTCGTACCCAGCCTCCTCGAGAATGTCCTCGAGAATCTCGCGCTGGACCGTATCGTCTTCGGCAATTAGAATGCGCGGCGTGTTCATGGTTGTAAGTCCTGTAATGGTAAAGTGATAAGCACTTGGCAGCCGGTGTGTTGGCGGGAAGTGAGTTCGATGGCGCCGCCATGTTCCTCGACGATGCCCCGCGTGAGGGACAAGCCCAGGCCCGTGCCGGTCTGTTTCGTTGTAAAATAGGGATCAAAAGCCCGCTCGGCAACCTCGGGAGGCATGCCGGGACCGTCATCGCGCACTTCGATTTCGCACGTTTCATCCGTCACGCGTGAGAACAGCCTCACGCGTCCTCCGCTGGGCGTGGCCTCGAGTGCGTTGAGCAACACATTGATCACGGCGCGTTTCCACTGCTTGGCATCGAGCATCAATTTCGTTTCGCCGGCGCGCAATTCGTGCACGAGGCGCACCCCGCGCTGTTCGGCGTCTTTCCGAATGAGTTGTACGCACTCCTCGAGTAGAGCGTCGACCTTGTTTGGAGCCGGATTAAGTTCTTGTTCCCGCGCCATCGAGAGAAATCCCGTCACGATTTCATCCAATCGGTTGACTTCTTTGCGAATGGTGTGCAGTTGTTTCGACGCGCGCTCGCGGTTGTCTTGTTTGTCCAGGTTATCCGTGACATGGCTGGACAGCAACTTGATTGAATTAAGGGGGTTGCGAATATCATGGGCAACCCCGGCGGCCAGCGAGCCGAGGGCGGAAAGCCGTTGTGCTTGGCGGAGATTCGTTTCCATCAGTTCTTTTTCTTTTAGGGCATTGACCATGCCGTTGAACATATGCTCGAGGGCGAGAATTTCGCCCGTATTCTTGCGAATCTCGACATGCTCGAGATGGCCTTGTGAGATGCTGCCGCAGCGCTGAGTTAATTCGCGCAAGGGGCGCAGCGTTCTGGCAATGAGATACACCATCAAGCCGATGGTCACGAGGAATCCCGCCGTCAGGCTGAGTAAGTATTCGTTACGAAACGCTTTGACGATTTCCGTTTGCGGCTGTACGTTCACGCGTACGGTGAGCAATGCCTTGCGGCCATCCGGCAAGGGGAGTGTCGAGTACGCCACTTTGTACATCTGTCCTTGTTCATCGTGTTCGAGGGTCACCATGGTCTGCATGGCCTCGCCCTCAAGAAACTGAATGTCGGCGCCCTCGCGCGCGAGCTCCGCGCGCAAGTCCTCGAGGGGAGCCGCCGGATTCTCCTCGTAGTAGAGCGAGACGATGTTGGCGATCTTGTCGGTTTGCTCCTCCATCTCTTCGACCACTTGCGTGAAGTAGTAGCGGGTTGCGACATATACCGCGCCCAACAGGCACAACACGAGGAGGGCGCAAAGGATAATGACGCGCACAATAAGCGATTGACGCCAACGCACTTTGGGGTATGTGGAAGAGGTTTCATCCATGCCGCGATCAGCCAAACAGGTCTGGCGTGGCGGTGTCAGCCTCGGGCTGGGGAGTGACCTCTCCCCGCAGCACGCGCATGATTTCTTGAATGTCCTCCCAGACCCTGCGTTTATCGGCTTTGTGACGGGCCGGTTCGCGCTCGGAGCGAACCACATAGGATGGGTGATAGGTTACCCGAACCGGAATCCCCTGGTAGAAATGCCACTTGCCCCGGAGCCGCCCCACCGAGTCCTCGGTCTTGAGCAAGGCTTTCGCGGCGTGGCCCCCGAGGGCACAGATCACTTTGGGCTTGATCATCTCGAGCTGTCGCACGAGATAAGGCTCGCAGGCCTCCTTTTCGTCGGGTCGTGGGTCGCGGTTGTTGGGAGGCCGGCACTTGAGGACGTTGCAGATAAACACGTCCTGGCGGCTCATCTTCATCCCTTTTTCGATAATGTCGGTGAGAAGCCGTCCAGCACGGCCAACAAAGGGTATGCCCTGCCGGTCTTCGTTCTCGCCGGGGGCCTCGCCGACAAAAACAAGGTCGGCGTTCGGATTGCCTCCGCCGAATACGGTCTGGGTGCGTGATTCCCAAAGCCGGCATTTGCGGCACTGGCTCACTTCGGCCCGCAAGGCTTCGAACTCTTCGCTACCGGTCTGCTCGACGATCGCCGGTTCCGGCGGCGGACCAATCCGGTCGAGCATGGCGGCTACTTCCGGCGAGACGGCAATCGTCCTTTTGCGAGGATGAGCCGCTTGTTTCACAAGTTTTTTCGCGTCCTTCAAGAGGTCATCCGGGACGGTGTTCGTATGTGGGTTTGTTTTCTTCACGCACCCATGATACCACTGTGGGAAATCGTTTTGAAGCACACAGGGCTGTTGCTGCGCGTTCTGGCGGTACTTCGGTTTTCGCAGGAACTCGCCCAAAGGCATCGAGAAGACATGCGCAGTTGGCGCAGATCAACGCAGGTGACGAAAGCCCGGAGCCTTATCGCGAATGCCCGGGCTTACTGCTCGAGCCGCTCGCCGGTCTCGGGGTCGAATTTGTCGGGAAGCGCATCCTCGGGCGGCACGTCATTCGTTTCCTCGATCCACTGGTCCAGTGCGGCCCGCATGCGCTCGAGCACGGGCCGGTAGGCCGGGTCTTCGGCCACGTTATGGAATTCCATGGCGTCGTGGTCCAAGTCGTATAGCTCTTCCGGTGCGCGGCGGTTGCGGAAGTGAAGCATCGCATCGGCATCCAGTTCTCCCGCATCGCGCAACTCGCGCATTTTCTGGAATGACGGCGAGCGTGCCACATCCGCCGCGGGGCAGAGCGGTTTTTCGTAGAACGCATTGCGGATATATTTGAAGCGTTTGTCGCGCACCGCGCGGCTGTGGTCGTCGAGATCGTGCCAGTTTTTCTCGGCAAAGATGTATTGGCGGCCGAATTGTTGCGGGTCGGCCACCTGTTTCCAGAGGGAGGTGCTCTCCATGTCGCTGGGAACAGGCGCTCCGGCGGCTTCAAGTGTCGCGGGCGCGATATCGACGGAGCTTACAACCCCGCCATAGCGCTGGCCGGGGTGAATCCGTTTCGGCCAGTAAAACAGCAGAGGCGTCGCGATGCCGCTGTCGTACAGCGTTGTCTTCGCGCGCGGGAAGGGCGGCCCATTGTCGCCCAGAAACATCACGAACGTGTTTTCGAGAATGCCTTCATCCTCGCAACGCTGGAGGATCGCGCCAATGGTCTCGTCCATGCGGGTGATTTCGTCGTAAAAGCCCGCGAGGTCCTCGCGCACCTCAGACGTGTCGGGCAGGTAAGGGGGCACGGTTATCTCGTCGTGCGTGTAGGGCGGATCGACGCAGCCTCGGTCGAAAGGCCGGTGGGCATCGTGGAACCCCACTGCGAGGAAGAACGGCTTCTCTGTGGGGCGCTCATCGAAGAAATCGGACCACGCGTCGATTTTGCCGTAAATCTTATCGAATTTGCCTTGGGCCTCCGCACCAAGATGGCATTTGGCGACGTTGGCGGTCCAGTACCCGCGTTTCTTCAACAATTCCGGGACGATAGCCTGTTCGGCTGGAAGGGGTTCATGGAGATTCTCGGCGCCGGTGCTGTGTGGGTATTTGCCCGTGAACAGACACGACCGGCTGGGGCTGCATGAGGAAATGGTCACGAAGGCGTTCCCGAAGAGCAGTCCCTCTCGGGCCATGCGGTCGAGATTCGGGGTTCGGATGGTCGGGTGGCCGTAGCATCCGATCTCGAGGGGGCCTACGTCATCGGCGATGATCCAGAGAATGTTGGGAGAATTCTTTGGTGTCCTTTGAGCCGCGGACGCCTGCCGGGCCGCCGCCAATAGACCAGCCCCCGTGCCCAATACAAATTGCCGTCGTGATACCTGTGTTGCCACGCTCCCATCCCCCTTTCCGAGTGCCGGGTTTTGTCTTGTCAGCGTTGTTTTTGTGAGTTTACCTTAGCATACAGCCAACCCCGATGGGGAAAATACGCCGAGGAACCGGAACAGTATAGCTGTTGAAAAAGCGCTTGAATCAGTTCAATGAAGCGAAAAACAGGGACTGACCATGCGGTCTGCGCAGCAAACCCGGGTCTGCCTTGAACATTCTTGTCTCCTCGCGTGTGGGACCGGCGCCCTCGCCGGTCAGAATGACAAGGAGCGCGGACGTATCCGTCCGCGGTGGTCTTATGGACGGGCTGGACAGCCCGTCCTCCGTTGCCGGAGTGGAGACCACGCGCAGGCCCGCGTGGTCGGAAATCGCGACACAGCGAGGGAGCCCAACGTCTCATGGCTTGCTGCCTCAAAAATTCCTATTTGCTCTCAAGTGGTTTCAGGCGTTCGCCGTAGCGGGGGCGGGCTCGCCTCGATTTCTGCTTACGCAGGAATGACGGTGGGAACCGGGCCTTCCGTTTTCTCGTGAAACGGCCAGGCCGCGCCGTGTGCGTCCGTGTCCGTCCGTGTTCTTCTGCCTCGAAAATTTGCCCGCGTGTGGGACCGGCGCCCTCGCCGGTCATTTTCATAAGGAGCGCGGACGTATCCGTCCGCGGTGGTCTTATGGACGGGCTGGACAGCCCGTCCTCCGTTGCCGGAGTGGAGACCACGCGCAGGCCCGCGTGGTCGGAAATCGCGACACAGCGACAGTTCTTAGATATAGAGAATGGCGGGTTAGGAGCATCTTAGTGTGGCCAGCCCCGGCAGCATGAGGACAAGGACAGAAGAACAAAGACAGGAAGTGGAAGTGGGGAAACGCAGCGCAACGATTGAGAGGACGCTTGAGACCGGGGATGTGACCATCCGCTGGGAGCTTTCTGGTGTGGCGATGCGCTCCGGGCGATCGGGGCGACCGGGCGTCGGGCAAAGAAAGAGGGAAGCAATTCTGACGTGACGATACCGGACAATGGGATGAACGATTCACAGGCAGCGAAGCTGCTCGCTCT
>JAWODE010000192.1:0-3905 GCA_046483455.1 Candidatus Hydrogenedentota bacterium
TATGGGCCATTCGAAATGCGGCAAAGCGGCGCTCTGGACGGCCGCGCAGGACGAGCGGTTCGCGATGGCGGTCTCGGCCCAGTCGGGATGCGCGGGAGCAGCCCTCTGGCGCAGGAAGTATGGTGAAACGCTCGAGAAGATGGTTACCCGGTTTCCGTATTGGCTATGCCGAAATGCGTGGAAATTCACGGGTCGCGAAGACGACCTGCCGGTGGACCAGCACATGCTGCTGGCCTGCATTGCGCCCCGCCCCGTATACATCTATAGCGGCGTCGAGGATACCTGGGCCGACCCGCGCGGCGAATACCTCAGTGCCTACTACGCCAGCGAAGTTTACCGGCTTTTCGGTAAGAAGGGACTGACCTCCGAGGCATTGCCGGCCTTGGGGCAAGCCATTATGGAAAGCGACGTGGGCTACCACATCCGCGAGGGCGGGCATTCCGTAGAGCACTATGACTGGGAACGGATTATGGATTTCATGGACTATCACTTCGGCGGCGACAGATAGTGCGTACCCCCGGGCACGACGCGGGTGTTGCTCGCGCAATGGCCTTCGCGTACGGCTTCTTGCTCACCGGAGTTTTGCTGTCTTTACCCATTTCCTCGGCCGTTGTCAAGGCCGATTCCGGCACCAGGAAGAAGGGAAATATCATGCTCGGAGATTTGGCGAACGCGCGTGAAGAAATAGATTTTAATGCAGACTGGCGCTTTATCAAAGAGGATGTAGCCGGAGCGCATGAACTCCGTTTTGATGACCATGCCTGGCGGCCGATTACCCTTCCTCACGATTGGAGCATCGAGGGGCCTTTTAGTGAAGAGCTGGCGAGCGGCACGGGATTTCTACCGGGAGGTATTGGCTGGTACCGAAAGACCTTTGTGTTTGCTCGACCCCTCGACGGACGCCGCGTCCGCATCGAGTTCGACGGTGTCTATAAGAACAGTGAGGTCTGGTGCAATGGGGCGTTTCTCGGCAAGCGGCCCTACGGGTACGTCTCCTTTGGATACGACCTGACCCTCCATCTTAATTCAGACGGGGATGCAAATGTCATCGCTGTGCGCGTCGACCACTCGGACTATGCCGATTCTCGCTGGTATACGGGATCGGGCATCTATCGCAACGTCCAGCTGGTAATAACAAACGAGATTCACGTCAAGCGTCACGGCGTTTTTGTAACGACGCCGGAGGTCACGGACGAAAAGGCGTGCATCGAAATAGAGACGACCGTCGTCAACGAGAGCGCGTGTGATGCCGACATCGTTCTTGAAAACACGGTTCTTGATCCCGCCGGGGCGGTGATCGCGAAGACGGAGAATGCGCTTGTTTTGTCCGAAAGCAACGAAAGTGTGGTGACCCACTCCTTGGATGTCGAAGATCCGCTTCTTTGGTCACCCGGCCATCCTTGCCTATACACCCTGCACACTCTCACCAAAACACTGGAGGGTCCTCTGGATGTTGAATGCACCAGATTTGGCATCCGCTATTTCAGCTTCGACCCGGACAAAGGTTTCTCGCTCAACGGCGTTTCGATGAAGATAAAAGGGCTGTGCATTCATCACGACGCGGGTGCGTTAGGTGCGGCCGTGCCCATCGCTGTATGGGAACGCAGGTTGCGTATTTTTAAGGAGCTGGGCTGCAATGCCATTCGTATGAGCCATAATCCCCCTGCTTCGAACTTGCTGGACTTGTGTGATTCCATGGGGTTCCTTGTGATGGATGAGGCCTTCGACGAATGGGAAGGCTGTAAGCGAAAGTGGGTGGAAGGCTGGAACCGGGGAACGCCTGTTTACCGCGGTTACGCGGAGCATTTCGAGGAGTGGTCTGAACGTGATCTGCGGGAAATGGTCTTACGCGATCGCAACCACCCGTCCATCATTCTGTGGAGCATCGGCAACGAGATCGATTATGTGGACGACCCCTTTCCCCCAAACGCAAAGGCTTTGGTTCCTATAGCTAAGCGTATGGTCAACGTCGTGAAAGCGCTCGATTCCACGAGGCCGGTGACGGCGGCGTTGGCAAGCCCCAAAACAAACTTGTTCGCGGACTGCCTGGACGTGGTGGGCTACAACTACCATGAGGAACTCTATGAGCAAGATCATGCCCGGTTTCCCGAACGCGTTATTTATGGCAGCGAAAATGGCAAAGACCTGAAGGCCTGGGAGGCCGTGGAGAATAATGAATTCATCGCCGGCCTTCACCTCTGGACCGGCATAGACTTCCTGGGTGAAGCCCGAGCCTGGCCCTTCCGAAACAGCGAGGCGGGTCTTTTGGACATCGCGGGATTCAAGAAACCTGCTGCCTTTTTCTGGCAGAGTCTGTGGACGGACGCCCCCTTCGTCCATTTGGAGTGTGAAAAGGGAGGGGGGCGTGGTGTGAAAACAGTCTTGGCTTGCTACACTAACTGCGAGAGCGTCGAGCTGCTGCGAAACGGCAAGACGGTGGGAGTGCAAAGGCTTTCCGATAATCCTATGCGTATCTTGCGCTGGGAAATTCCTTCGGAAAAAGGTGTTTATGTGGCTCGAGGAAAAAATAGAGGGAAGCTGGTATGCTCGACCGAATGGCGGGCTCCCGGTTCGCCGGAGCGCTTGGAAGTGAGCGTGGACCGCGAAATCCTTGTCGCTGACGCTGCCGATGTGGCGCATGTGGAAGTAAGAATCGTGGACGCCAATGGCATTCGGGTTGGGAACGCGGAACACAGCGTCACATGTGAGATTGATGGCCCCGCGCGCTTGATCGGTATGGAGAATGGAAATCCCCGGAGTCACGAGTCCTACACGACCAATCGGAGACGAGCGTTTCGGGGCAGGTTGCTCCTTTACGTGCAATCCGGCAGAGAGCCGGGTGAAGTGGAAGTGTCGCTTACAGCCGAAGGATTACCCACGGCCCGCATTCCACTGAACGTGAACCATACCGTCGCCAGTGAAGTGAAATTCCGCGATATCGCGAAGCATCTTGCTGGTGGAGACGAAGCGGAAGTCCCCGTGAAAAAAACAACCAGTTCATCCTTAGGTAGAGAGAACTAAGACACGATCCTGAATTGGAAGACACGTTTTTTATTAGAAGTGGGTGCCGTTTTTGTTGATTCTGACTGAGCATTATGAGCAATAAGGAAGGAGACATTCATGTTGATATCAGTATCCGTTACGTTACTTGCTCTCTCTCAGAGTGTCATGTTGGCGGCTGACAACACCGCTCCCGCGGAGGCGCCCATTCCCCGCCTGGCAAGTGAAAACGGCCAGTACCGGTTTCTGGTTGACGGCGAGCCTTTTCTCATGCTGGGCGGGCAGGCCCACAATTCGACCACGTCGAACGCCGAGGAGTTGCAACGTTACTTCGAGGCGCTGGTGTGGATGAACGCGAATACGGCGGAAGTGCCTATCTATTGGGAGTTAATCGAGCCTGAACCCGGCACGTACGATTTCACGATTGTCGACAGGACGATTGAGATGGCCCGCACGGCCGGGGTGCGCTTGATCTTTCTGTGGTTCGCCTCGTGGAAGAACGGCGAGAGCCATTATGCGCCGGTCTGGGTTAAGCGCGATCTGAAAACATATCCCCGTGTAATCGACGCATGGGGGAAGCGCACCGACATTCTTTCGCCTTTATCTGAAGCGTCGCGCGACGCAGATGCACGGGCATTTCGTGCCGTCATGAATCATATTCGCGAGGTCGATGAGGCCCACCGCACGGTGATTATGATGCAGGTGGAGAACGAGCCGGGTTTTCTTCATACCGACCGCGATTACTCGCAGACAGCGGAGGAATTATTCAAGGGCGAGGTTCCGGGTGAACTTCTTGGTTATCTGCGTGAGCACCGTGATGGCCTCAGTGAAACGATGGCATCCTATTAAAAACAACTTTTTCCTTCTTGTACTTTTTGTACTTTTTCTAATTAATTTATTTGGCC
>JAWODE010000291.1:0-3219 GCA_046483455.1 Candidatus Hydrogenedentota bacterium
GACAGGGTGATCCTCATAAGCCACTCGATGGGAGGGGCATTGAGTACCCTAATTGCCTCGGAAATGCCCGTTGATGGGCTGATTCTGGGTGCGCCGTACTTTCGCGTGACATACCGCTGGTACTACGTATTGCCCCCGGAGATGTGGAGGCGGATTACCTCGCCATTTGTCCGGTGGGTGTATAAAGGCAAGCTGTTTATGCAAGTCAACCGGAAGGAGGCCAAAGAACACATCCTCTACTACACATGGCTGCCTTCTTCAGCCATTCGCACCCTGGCGAAATTGGGAAAGCGGGCGCGTGCTCCGGAAACGCTGAAGAAGGTGACGTGTCCCGTCTTGATCCTGCATGGTCGGAAAGATATCGCTGCGTCTCCCGCGGCCGCGGCAAAGGCCTTTGAATCTATGGCTTCGACAGACAAGCGTTTCGTCTGGCTGGAGCGGTCCAATCATCACATGTACTGGGACTACGACCAGGAACAGGTTTTTGAGGAAGTGCTGGCGTTTGCGGAGAAAATACAAAGAACCCAGAGGGAGGAGGACAATTGACTCACCTCCCGCGGGCTTTATGGTCTCGCCGGGCGTCGCCGCCGCCAAGCAACTTGAAGTGAGAAACCGTTCGGGCGATACTTAGGCCCTATTCGGCTCATACTCCGTTCGATTCTTGCCAGTGCGTCGGGGGGAAGAGCGGCTTTTTCGCGAATGGCGTGTGTTTATCATTTGTGAGAAGCAGCCGCCTTTGGTTTCGGCGCGGCAAGTCGCAGCAAACGCAAGGAGACAAACATGAAGGTCAAGCGGTCAATCACACGGCGGAATTTTCTCAGGAACAGCGCTTTGGGCTTTGCGGGTATCGCAGTTTTGCCCCGGCATGTTCTGGGCGCTCCCGCAAAACCCTCTCCCAACGAAGAACTTACCCGCGCCATCGTTGGTGTCGGTGGCATGGGACGGGGTCACATCCGGTATGACGACGGACGTCTGTTGGCGGTGTGCGACGTCGATTCGAGTCATCTCGAACAGGCGCTGAAGATGTGTCCGGAGGGCACGAAAGGCTACCACGATTTCCGCGAGGTGCTCGCACGGCCTGACATCGATATTATCCACGTGCCGACGCCGCCGCACTGGCATGCGCTCATCTCGATTGCGGCGGCCGAAGCCGGGAAGGATGTGTGGTGCGAAAAACCAATGACACGCACCATCGGCGAGGGCAAAAGGGTTGTTGAAGCCATCCAGCGAAACGGCCGCATCTTCCGTCTCAACACGTGGTTTCGCTTTCGTGCCGGGTTTTACGGGTTCGGCACGACCGTCGCCCCGATTAAAAAGCTCGTGGAGAGCGGGATGCTCGGCTGGCCCTTGAAGGTATTCGTTAGCGGGACGACGGGGTTCAATTGGAAGTTTCAATGGAGCGGCCGCACGGATTTGGTTCCCGAGCCCGTGCCGGAAGCGCTCGATTACGATTTCTGGCTGGGACCGGCTCCGTACAAGCCGTACCATCCGCACCGGGTGCATAGCACCTTCCGCGGCTACTGGGATTACGACGGAGGCGGCCTTGGCGACATGGGGCAGCACTACCTCGACCCCGTGCAATATATTTTGGGCAAAGACGACACGAGCCCTGTCGAGGTCGAGGTCGATGCTCCTCAACAGCATCCGGACGCAGTTAGTTCGTGGCGGCGGATTGTGCTGCGGTATGACGACGGTTGCGAGATCATCCTGGATGGCGAAGGCACGGACACGTCGAGGCCTTATATTGAAGGGTCCGACGGCAAGCTGTTCAAGGGATTCAAGTCGGACATTCCAAATTTCGAGAAGAAACTGGCCCAGTTCCCGGAGCCCGAGCCCCAAATGACCGATTTTGCCGAAGCGGTTCGCACACGCAAAAAATTCGCGCTCAATGAAGCCAACGGTCATCGGTCGTGTACGATTGTCAACCTCGCAAAGATCGCCGTGCGGCTTAGTCGGAATCTTCGCTTCGACCCGGTGAAACAAGAGTTCATCGACGATGAAGGCGCGAACCGGCTTATCGATCAGCCGATGCGTGCTCCCTGGCAATTGTCGTGACCGAATCGGGATGAAAGGACGCCACCGGGCGCGCTTGCGCCCGCCATCATATGAGGAAAGGAAAAGGACATGATACGTCGAGAACTCTCCCTGGCAACTAAAACGGTCTTGTTTTCCGTTTTGGCGCTTCTATGCGTCACGGGGGCGCACGCAGAGTCTACCGTCGAGGAATTGTTGGCCCAAATGCCTGCCCAGAGCGCCGAGGATATGGCCACGGCGAGTCAGGAACTGGTTGCACTTGGACCGGATGCAATCAAGAATCTGTGCGGCATGCTTGTGCCGCCTGGGGGTGGCGACGACGTCAATGCGCGCTTCTTGTTGAGCGGTTTGGCGAAGCACGTCTCCCGCGGCGATATGAAAGATGCGCGTGTGATGGTGTCGGGCGCGTTTCTCAACGCGGTTGAAACCGCCGAACACTCCGAAGTGAAAGCGTTTTTGATTCGGCAGGTCCAAGTCTGTGGCGGGACGGAAGCGATCGATGTACTTTCGAAGTATCTTGGAGATGACCGGCTTGTAGAACCCGCTACGCAGGCTCTGCTGGCGATCCGTACGGAAAATGTCGGCACCGCATTGAAAGCGGCCTTCGAAGGAGCGGAAGGTGCGCGTGCTGTCACGCTCATCAAAGCCCTGGGCGAATTGCGTGTGACCGACATGGCGGATAAGATTGTGCCATTCACCGAGTCGGACAATCTTGAGACGCGTATTGTGGCTTACCAGGCATTGGCGGAGATGGGCGTGGCGCAAGCCCTCGAACCGCTGCGCCAGGCGTACGAAACGGCTGCCCCCTATGAAAAGGCCAAAGTTGTCTCCTATGGATTGACGTACGCGAAGCGCCTCGCTGAAAACGGCGATATGGAAACAGCGAGAGGCATTTGCGATACTCTGGTGGCCAGTGAACAACCCAATATCCGCTCCGCGGCGTTATCGGCCCTCATCGATATCGGCGGTGCTTCAGGGCAAGAGCTACTTCTTGCGGCCATGAACGACCCGAGCCTCGAGTATCGGGCTGCCGCGCTGAGACTTGCTTCCGAGTTCCCTTCCGAAGAAGCTACCCGTGAGTGGATGGCCAAAATGGAAGAGGTTTCCCCCGAAGTTCAGGCTGAGATCATTACTATGCTGGGCAACCGGGGCGATAAAGTGGCTTCCGATATGCTGACGCGCCAG
>JAWODE010000220.1:0-7542 GCA_046483455.1 Candidatus Hydrogenedentota bacterium
CGCACAATGACTTGGCGGTGCTCCTGCGCCATACCGACCGCCTTGACGAGGCGGAAGCCGAAGCCCTGATCGCTCTGTCGCTTGATCCCGAAAGCGTCGCCAACAACAACAATTACGGCAACGTGCTTCTCAAGCGGGGGCGGATCGAAGAGGCTGAGGCCCAGTACCGTAAAGCCATCGCGTTGGACCCCCAG
This sequence comes from Candidatus Hydrogenedentota bacterium, assembly GCA_046483455.1. Lineage (GTDB taxonomy): Bacteria > Hydrogenedentota > Hydrogenedentia > Hydrogenedentales > SLHB01 > UBA2224. The sequence continues at coordinate 195 of JAWODE010000220.1, forward strand.
GAACCCGCCCCCTATTACAATCTGGCGTGCACGGCCGCGCGGCGCGGAGACCGCGACGCAATGCTGGCCCACCTCTACGTCGCTACTGTTCTCGCCGATGTGTTCCGCGAGGAAGCAAGCCGCGACGACGAATTTGCCGCCTATCGCGACGACCCCGATTTCCAGAACCTGGTGAATCGCCAATAGGAAGGCCGCCCGCGCCTTACTTCGCCATCAGCCACTGCCGCAAAAAGGGAATGCCCGTTTCGAGACGCGGTTCGTGGCCGCCTTCGTGGAGATCGAGCAAAAACCGGTCGGCGAGACCGAGTTTTTCGTAATGCTGTTTTGCGGCCTTGTATTCCTCGACGACCCCCGGCCAGTGGGCAATACCGTCCTGTTTGCCATGCTGCACAAGAAACGGCCGTGGACAGATCAGGCTCATCACGTCCGCATCGGTGAACGCGGTCAACCAGCCCATAAAGTAGGCATGATGGCCCTCGCAGGTCTGGAAGGTCGAATATGTCTCGCCGGGACCGGCCGCCATCTTCTTCCGCCGGTGATTAAACCACGCCGAAGGGATACCCGCCTTGATCCGCGGTTCGAGAGGCATATAGAACATCGTAGCCATGCCCCCGAGGGACACGCCCCACATCCCGACGTTTTCCGCGTCGAGCCGGGGGTCCGCGAGAACGTGGTCGAGCAGGCGCTGGATGCAAACGAGCTCGATCCCGGGAAGACTCGTGCCGGCAAGCCGGCACAGGTTCTCGATGTAGGTGCGGCGCTCGCCCGAGCGCAGGTTCATCGGCGCGAATACCGCGAAACCCGCTTCGACCAGCGCCTTTCCATAAGCATGATAGCCATCGGTCGGGTCATGCACGCCGAAAATCTTTTCGGGGGTACTGCCAATACCGTGTTGGGCAATTACCAGCGGTACAGGTTTAGCCGCGTCTCGGGGCGTCACCAACGCCCCGCCCCACGCGAAGGGCCCAAAACTTAGCGATACCCACTCGCCCTCAAGATGTTCTAATGGCGGATGGGGCTGCCGTTCCAATGCATCCTGCGGGGTCAGGTCGGGTGGATTCAGCACGCGGCGCCACCCCTCGCGATTGGGTTCAACACTGTGGGTGAACGCCTCGACACTCGAGTAGTCCCGGCTCCAGAACTGTTCCGCCCGCTCGGGATACAGCTCGACCAGCCAATTCCGCAAATAGGTCTCGAGGCGGTCCTTGTAGGCGTTCGTACGCTGCTCCTCGTATTCTTCAAAGCCTTCCACGGAAATGCCTCCTCTGATTACGGTCCCCGTACCGGTTCGGTACTCAGCATGCCAGACTCTTCAAAAAGGCTCAAAAGCGGCCATGGCATTACTTATGGACAATGTGGCCAAGACGGACGCCGATCACTGGAATCCGCTTTCCTTGCATGACACAATACCGGTTCAAACCGGCGGCTGGGTCTTCCTACACACCTGTGCAGAAGAATCGCACGAACGTCGAAGACACGGCCCGCCAGGGGGCGGGCGGTGAGCCCCTGCACGGCGATGACTTTCGCCTTTGCCGAGATTCTCACGTTCCGGCGTTTTTCATGAAACGAAAGGATTTCTTGCAAATGATTTGGACCTTGCTCGTCCTTGCGGCAATCGCCGGCGCGCAGGCTCACGAGCCCGCAGAATGGGTAACATATACGCCGAGCGTTACCCCGGACCGCGCGGGTCCCCCGTGGCGCGTGCACGGCGCGGGTGGCGCACTCGAAGAAGGCGTGCTCCGATTGAACCCAACGGGCGGATACTACATCGACGACCAGCCGCAGTTTTTTGACGGTTCTCGAAACACGGTGGTCGAAGCGCGGCTGTGCGTGCTCGAACGGGATAAGGAGGCCACCGACAATCATTCCACCGCGGAAATATGGGTCGGAGGACCTCAACCGAATACGAGCTGCGTGCTCTACCTCCGCGAAAACGCCGTTTCTTTCCATGCAAACTACCAACCGTCGATCAAAATAAAGGCGACGGACATGCATACCTACCGCATCTGGCGGGACGTGCCGAACAAAAAGGCGTACCTTTTCCTTAACAACCACGCCATCCCCGTGCTGGTGTGCAACCTCGACGCCCCTCACGGTCACAACATCAATCGTATCCTCTTCGGCGATTCCGGCGGAGCGGCCGATGTCTCGGGCGTTAGCGAATGGGCGTTTGTGCGTTGGGGATACGTTGACAAGATCGGACCGAATCCGAAAGATGAGGTTTCGAACAAAGTAACCCTTGTAGCCTTCGGCGATTCGACCACGGCCCCGCGGGGACCGCTCGAGGTCTACCCCCGTTTGCTCGAGGCGGAACTCGAGCGGCTCGGCATCCCGGCACGGGTTATCAATGCCGGCGTAGGGGGCAATACGACCGCTCTGGCGCGCGAGCGATTTCAAAAGGACGTGTTGGCTCACACCCCTGAGCTCACAATCATCTCTTTCGGCATCAACGATGCCGCAATCGATGTGTGGAAAGACGCGACAACACCGCGGGTCCCCATCGAAGAATACGAAGCCAATCTCCGCCATTTCATCGAGAAATTGCGCACGATTGGCTCAAAAACCGTCCTCTTTACACCCAATCCCCTCGCTTGGACACCCGAATTGAAAGAGATGTACGGAAAGCCACCCTATGATCCCGAAACCAATGCGGGGTTCAATTTCATGCTGGAACGGTACACCGATACCATGCGCCGGGTCGCGGCCGCCGAGAATATGCCCCTTGTCGACATGCGCAAGGAATTTAAGGAACGGGCCGAACGTGTCGGCATCGAGCGCCTTCTCCTCGACGGCATGCATCCCAACGACGTTGCCCATCGCCTTATCGCAGACCGGCTTCTCGAATACATTGTGCCTCTTCTTGCCAACGACGATGCCGCAAAGGAATAATAAAATGGTTACCTCGCGCCACCTTCGCAGTTACATTGCACCGGCCTGTCCCGCTACCCGAGCCCCGTGTGACGGGTCCGAACCGCCTCTGCGGGTCGAGTTCGGTTTCACACCCCGGTGGTACCGTTCGCGTTGTGACATCGATTTCGGGGAACGCTGGCATCGCGATCCGGTATACCGTGGCCAAACCGTGGTGAAAATGCGCGAGACGCTCCATCAATTCTTTCCTGCTTTCGACTGGGGCAAAAACGAAGCGGTCGCCGTGCCGAACCTCGACGGCATCCACGGCGGGCTCACTGTGGCGCGCCTGTTCGGCATTCCCGTCGAATACTACGCCGATAACTGGCCCGCCGCCTTGTTGGAGTTTCTCCCCCGCGAGACGATCGGCGCTATGGGGCCGCCCGACTTATCCAACAACGCCGTCTTCGAGCAGATCGAAAGCCAGATGGACATCATCGAGCGCGAAGCGGGCCGTATCGAAGGCTACCTCAACTGGCAGGGGGTGTTGAACAACGCCTATCGTATCCGTGGTCCCGAGATTTTCACCGACCTCCTTACGGATTCCGGACTGGCCCACCACCTCTTCGAGACCATCACGGAAACCATGATCGCGGGCATGCGCCGGGTGTACGAGCGCCAGCGCGCCACGGGCGTCACGGTGCGCCATGCGACCGTCAGCAATTGTCTTGTGAACATGGTCTCGCCCCAGCAATACCATGAATATCTAATGCCGTATGACCAACGCATCGGCGGGGCGTTCGAAATCTTCGGTATTCACAACTGTGCGTGGAATGTCGACCCGTACATCGACGACTATGGGACCTTCGAAAACCTGGCTTATGTCGATATGGGGCTTGATTCCGACCTCAGGTATGCACGGAAGGTCTGCCCTCATGCTCGCCGCGCCGTCATGTATACGCCGCGCGATCTCGCGAATAAATCCGGGCCCCAACTCCGGGCCGACCTCGAGCGCATCGACCACGAATTGGGTCCCGCCGATGTGGTAATGGCGGATATTGACGACAACATCCCCGATGACCGGGTGGCATTTTTTGCACAAGCGGCGAAGGATGCCATGCAATAGAACCACGCGTTTAGACAGGGGTGACCGCCATGCTCACGACTTTCAGGAGCTCATTCATGCGAAACGGTTTCTCGAGAAAACCGGCTAAGTCGCCTTCCTGGAACCGTTCCATCGATATCTCCTTTCCATAGCCGCTGCACAACACAATGGGCACTTCCGTATCGACCTCGCGAAGTTTCTGAAACGTCTCGAAACCGTCCATCCCCGGCATAGCCATGTCCAGCAAAACCGCCAGCACATTGCCGGCGTGCTCTTCAAGGAGATTCACCCCCGTAGCCCCGTCCTTCGCCATGACAGCCTCATAACCCGCCACGCCAAGAATCTCGGCGCCCAGTTCGCGGACCTCCTCCTCGTCGTCAATAATAAGCACGAGGCCGGAGCCGTTTCTAAAATCCTCAGCTTTTTCGTTGGGAAGAAGGGGGGAAGCGACCCCTTTGGCGGGAAGCACGACGCGAAACGTCGTGCCCTCGCCGGGGGTACTGTCCACCTTAATGGCGCCGCCGTGTCCACGAACGATACCCAATACGGCGGCCAATCCGAGGCCGCGCCCGGCGAATTTGGTCGAGAAAAAGGGGTCGAAAATGCGTTCTAGGGTCTCGGGGTCCATGCCGCAGCCGGTATCGGAAACCTCAAGAAACACATAATTTCCCGGTTCAATCTGGGCTACCATGCCTAAGAAGTCCGCTTCATTGGCCTCACAAGACGTCACGCCGGTCGCAATGGTCACAACGCCGGGTTTGTCCTCGAGGGCCTCATTGGCATTGGTTACCAAGTTCATAACGACCTGCCGTAGTTGCGTGGCATCGGCCTCGACCGCCGGCAGGTGGTCTGCAAGACAATATTCCAACCTCGTGCTTTTGCACATAGACAAGCCCACCAGCCCCGCCATCTCGGTAGCAATATCGTTAAGATTCAAAACCTCGACAACAAACTTGCCTTTGCCTGAGTAAGCAAGCATCTGCCTGCACAAATCCGCCGCGCGAGACGCTGCTTTATTGATCTCTTCGAGAAAACGCTGTGCGCGGGAGGATGACCCCACTTCGATCCGGGCCAACTCGGCATTTCCCATCATGCTTACCAACAGATTATTGAAGTCGTGCGCAATACCTCCCGCCAATACCCCGATACTCTCGAGTTTCTGGGCATGCAGCACCTGTGCTTCGAGTTTGCGTCGCTCTTTTTCGCCACTGCGCAAGGCTTCCGCCGTGCGGTGCAGCGAACAGAGATGCCCAAGAGACACGGCAAAAAGCGCGAGAATACGGCACTGGTCCTCGGTGATTTCGTCATGCGTCAGGTAATTGTCGATATAAACAAACCCGATGACGGCCTGGCCATCCCATAAAGGCGCCATCACGCGCGTACCCTTTCCAACAGTATTGCCCTCGCCATCCCGGAGAATGGCATCTCCTCGCACAACAAACCGTACTTCACGGTTCAGCACCCGGTGCGCGTCCTCATCGTCGGGCAAGATGGGAATTCTTCGCCTCCGCTCGTCGCGTATCCGGCCGTCCTCGTCTACACCGAAAGAACCGCGCAGATAACCGGACTCTTCATCGCGGAACCAGATACCTATGCGTTCGAAACCCAAACGGGCGGTGGCTTGCGTAACGGCCGTTCTACACATCTCGTCTAGATTCGGCGTCTTTGCCAATTCATTGAGCACTTCGAGCAGCGGCTGGAGCCGGCTTGTGAAGTTTCCTTCAGATACGGACCCTTCATCGCCGGGCACAGGGTCTTTTCTTCGCTCCCACAAGGCATGCGCCAACTCGAGGCCGATACCGTGGGTTTTACAGAGCCCTTCGGGACTCGCGGCCTGGTCGAGCGACTCGATGACATCGAGTAATTCCGTTTCCGTGTATTTCTTCGATTTCATAGCTGCTTTGCAGGCTCCTACCCGACGGCAAATTAGACGATGCGGTGTCCCCCTAGTTGATTAGATTGTACCTATTTTTTCCGGAATGGGAAAGTCCGTTATTCGCTGACTGTTCGGGGATGCGCGACCGTATCCCCGAGGAACAGGTCATTTCGAAGCATGAGCAAAGACCCGCCGGAGCAGATCACCGCCCGAGCAAACGGGCGTAGCCGAGGTAGGCTTCGGCGGCGGTATTGTCCCGGGAAGGTCTCAAGAACTCGCGATATCCCCACGTAATCGCTTTGTCAGTGTACTCGCCGGCAAAATCCAATTTAGCCGAGAATTTCTCGGGGGGCACAGCGCGCCAGAAAGGCGTGGTTTTCGGGCTGTTTACGGGAGTTTTCAAACCGAAACGGCGAACGTATTCTTCAAGACTGGCCACATTCACTTCCCCACTTTCGACATTGGCCCATAGCGTGACGCCGGTCGCGTCGCATGCGGACTGCATCGCATCAAAAAACGGGCGGCGTTGCTCGAGGGTGTAACACGCGAGGTGCTCGCCGCTGTCTTGCAGTGCCACAATATCGATCGAGGCTTGGGTCAAGACCGTTTGCCAGAAGCTTTGGTACTCTTCGGGCGTGGCCCAGCGAAAATCCCCCAGGTACCCCGCTTCATCAAGAATGAAAAACGGAGAGATCATAACCTTTTTTTGAGGAGCGATGGTTTTGCAACAGCGAGATACGTCCGCGTAGAGGGAGGACACGAGATCGCGTTGTGCATTCCACATCACATAGCATTCATACGGAATGTAAAAACCTGCAACGCTTGCATGGCGCCCATATCTTTGTTCGAGAAGCGCCGCGCGATCGCAGGCGCGCCTAACTTCGTCATCCACATTATCTAACGTCCACCATTGGGGAGTAGCGAGCGTATCAAGGTAAACGTGCATCTCCCTCGCATCAAGACGCTCGAGAAGCGTTTCAAAAGCGGCACCCCCTTTGGGGCCGGCATACGGACCATTAAAAATAATGGTATCGATTCCTAGTGTCTGAATGTAGTCGAGTTCCTTATTCCACGCACCCTCGGAGAGCGTTAAGTCGTGTGGCGTTAACCACCAGAGGACGCCCGTAAGCTGTGCACTCCCGCTTCTCACGCCCAGGGACGCACAACCACACAAAGGCACCGATATACCTGCGCACGCAACTACAGCCAGCAATCTACGAAAAAGATTGCTATACATCATAGTCGTGCGCACGCGGTATCAATCAAATTCTGGTTTGTAGAAATCGTCACCGAGCAGCTGGTTCAACATGCCGAGCGTTTCGTAGCGGAATTGTTCGGCAAAGGCGTAACCCGCTCTTTGTCCCACCGCTGCACAAAAATCCCGGATGGCATTCTTGATAAACACCCGGTACGTATCGGCATCCATATTCTTCAGGCCTGGCATGTCAACACCGAGGGTATCCGCTTCGGCGGCGATTAAAACGATAGTGAGTGCCATCTGACAATCATGCTTTAACAAC
>JAWODE010000617.1:0-3656 GCA_046483455.1 Candidatus Hydrogenedentota bacterium
CTTTCGAGGCGGTTTCAGCGGCGCAGGCAAAGGCACTCGAGACGTCATTTCTGATGCACGTTGACGAGAGTATCAATCGCGTGGCGGCGTGGCCGGGCGAGAAGCAGTGGCCTAAGCGACGCGTTCGTAAAGTAACCCAACGCAGCCTTCCGCCGCTTCCCGAGGATTATATCGAGAGCCATCCGCTTCAAGACGCGTTGCGTAAACGCCTCGAAGACATGCCCACGCGGGCGTATCGCCGATGGGATGTCCGGTTCGGGGGACGGTGGCCGTGGCAGCGGAACCAGCAACGGATTTCGGTAGTCGCCGCGGCATGGGTCCCGATGCGAGAAGTCCTGGAACAAGGGTACGCGAGTGCGCCTGCCGGGAAGCGCGCGTTAATTGAACTTGCGCCGCTACGCTCCGATGGAGGGAACGCGTCGACGCTATTGCTCGCTTTTTCTCCGACTGGTTGGGATACGGAGGTGGTCCCGCCGCCGAACACGGTATTGGTGTCGCGCGCGGCCGATGGACAATGGATAACACGGAAGGGGGCGATGGCATCGGGCATGCAGACTTTCGCGCGGGAGATCGTAACCCCGCCGATGGAACACTCGGAGGTCAAGCGGTGCACGGCGCATATCGAGACGTTGCCGCCGGCGCGGTTTCCCGTGAGCGCCCGAATCTTGGCTAAAGAGCAGGGCATCGCATTCGAGACCGCGCTGAAAGGTATGCGGGCGTACGCGGAAGCAAATCCGTCATATCTGGTGTGCGAGGACGAATTGCGGGACGATTTCCTGCTGGAAATGCGCGGATAACCGAAAGGAATGTGACATGGACTTCTTCAAATCGTTCAAAAATGCGTTGAAATCGACCCTGAACGCCGTGAAGACAAAAGACGAGCCCGCGTTGCGCGTGATCGACGCGTTAGAGGCCGCCGGAGACTGGAACAGCCTCGAGGACCGGGTGATTGCATTGCGGGCCGTAAGCCGGAAGCGGCAGCAGGAGGTATTGGAATGCCTCGCACCCCTGGCCCAGCGTATCGAGGAACTGGTGCAACAGGCCAGGGCCACCAAAATACGTGTGGTGAAGCAGAACCTGTTGCGTCAAGCCGAGGGCTACATGCAGGAGTTGGAGGCCGAAGACGAGCCCGCCCGCATCCACGGTGCAAATTGCACCATGCTGACGAACATCCTGAAACAGGTCCGGCGGGCGAAAGCCATGGCGGAGCGGGGCATCTCGGAGGGTGCCATCGATACCATAGCGGCTCACCTCGAGGAGATCGTGGTCGAACACCAATCGGTCCTTGATGCGGTCGGTGACCTCGAGAGTGCGGGTCAGGACCAAATCCCGGCAGAGGTGCAGACGGTAGATATCGAACGGCGTTTGCAGGCGGTCTATGGTCCCGAGGAAGAAGCATCCAGCGCAACCGAGACTACGACGACCGAAAACGATATTTCGGAAAAAACACTCGAAGCGAAACTGTACGAATAATGGCGTGCTACGGCCGCCTTGACATCAAAGGAGGTACACATCATGGGATGGTGGGATGAGTTATTCAAAAGTCCGGCACGACGAAAGGCGCAACAGGACAAGAAGCGCCGGCAGGCATTGACCAAGGCCAAGACGGCCCTTCGCCGTGAACGCCGGGCGATTGCGAAGCGCCAGGCCAAGGCCGAGGAATTGCGCAAGCAGGCCGTCGACCAGGAAAAGCAGGGCAAATCGCTCTTGGCGAAGCAGATGGTGCGCCAGTTCGTGCAAATCGACAAGGAGAGCGCGGCGCGAGCCATGGCCTTGTGCAACATGGAATACACCCTCGAACAGGTGCAGGTGAAAGATAATTACGATGAGTTCGTGCGAGGGATGAAGGTTGTCGCGGACATCGAGGAACTGGTCCAGCAAAGCGTAGACCCCGATGACGTGCGCGAGCGGCTTTCCGAGCTGGCCCAGCGCAATCAGGACCTCGTTGAGCCGTGGACCGAATCGCTCGGCATCGAGAGTGCTACGGTGGCCGGTGATGTCCAGCTTTCGGGCGAAGAGGAAGAAGCCTACCGCCAGGTAATGAGCGATGCGGTGGGCGAGATCGAGTCTTCTGCACGGGCGGAAAAGGATACCGAATTTGCGCGCATGGACCATGAACTCGAGCAAAAGATGGATGCGACGCTCGGAAAGGAATAAGCGATGAACTACGAGCGTGAGCGAATGCTGGCGGAAGCACGGGCGAAGACCGCCCTCAACGATGAAGACTGGCGCATGGCCGCGTACAACTTGTTTAGCGCGGGTCGGATGACCCTCCGTATGGCGGAGGCGGCCCGAGGGAAAACGCGAGATAGCCTGGTCCGCCTCGCGAAACGCTATGAAGAACGAGGAGAACAGGCACTTTCAAAGGCCGACGATGGAGCCATAGATGCGGGGAAAATACCCAGTGAGACGGCCCCGAGCGGCGGGGACGCCCAGTGGATTGTTGCCGAGAAGCCCACCGTCCGTTTGGCCGACGTCGCCGGCATGAACGAGATGAAGGATGTCATCGAGCGGCATGTTATCCTGCCGATGAAGCATGCGGACGTGTATGCCGAGTACAAGCTGCGCCCCGGCTCGGGGGTGTTGATGTATGGTCCCCCGGGCACAGGAAAAACCTTTATGGCGAGCGCCATCGCGGGCGAAGTCGACGCGGCGTTTATTCCGGTCGAGATGAAGAAGGTTCTGAGCAAATGGTTCGGTGAAACCGAGCAGTTGTTGAGCCAGCTTTTCGAGACAGCGCGGCAGTATCCCCGGTCCGTTATCTTTATCGATGAAGCGGAGGCCTTGTTCCCGAAACGGTCGTCAACGAATTCGTCGGTGATGGCGAGAGTGGTGCCCCAACTGCTTCAGCTTATCAATGGCTTTGACCCGACCAAGAATACAGTCATCCTGCTGGGGGCGACCAATCGCCCGTGGCTAATGGACGAAGCGGCGACGCGGCCTGGACGGTTCGGCAAGCTGGTGTATGTCGGGCTTCCCGATGCAGAAGCGCGTGCATACATGATTGATCGTGCGATGGCGGGCGTGCCTGTCAATGGGCTCGATTATGCGTGTTTGGCGGAAATGACGGAGGGATATTCCGGGGCGGATATCGCCGGGGACCGCGACAGCATTTGCGTCGAGGCGAAAATGGCCGCTCTGAGCCGCACGATTGCCCATAGCGACAACGAAAAGGTGCGAGACGCGGACCCGATCGGAATGGGCGATTTTGAGGCCGCTATAAGGCGGGTGCGGCCGTCTATTAAGCCCGGGGATTTGAAACGGTTCGTGGAATTCCGCAAACAACATGGGGGTGATGGCGCGGGTTCCACAGTCTAAGCCGGCCGAGCCGAGGGAGGGTAAGGAGATATCTGAGCTATCCCCGAAGGGGATTTGGTAGAATCGATTGAATTTCAAGACAAACCGGTACCCAATAAGGACGCTTACCGCGATTATCAGGCCGGAGATTAGATACGATGAAACGACGCACTTTTCTGGGGGCTACAGCGGCTTCATTTTTCACCGCGGATATGGCGCAGGCGGAGATGCCAACAAGATCAAGCGGAGGGACGAATGCCATGAATGCCGGTTTTGCGCGCGTGGACATTACGCCGCCAGTGGGAACGACGATGATGGGTTTCGGCGCCCGGGACATGGACCATGGGTGCACGGGTGTT
>JAWODE010000019.1:0-8828 GCA_046483455.1 Candidatus Hydrogenedentota bacterium
CTAGTGCCGGGCCGGTAGTGATCAGTATTTGCAAGCAGGTGCACCGCCCGGATACGGGACCGCCCGTGAACAGGGACATGGCTATTCGATCTTTCGTGCGCCATTGCCATCAGGAAAGCTGCCCGGTTGCAGAGAAATCCAAAAATTAGGTACCGCCCATCGAAATATGAGAGAGGATAGCAAGGGCAATAATGGGTGTCAAACGAACGAACAAACTCGGGATACTCCTTGCTTGAGGCACAACTTGCAGGATCGGACCGATTCGACTGATCCATCAGAAGGGGGCTTCGGCTTTCGCCCGCGTGAGCCCGCCATCACAAAGTCGGGAGAACACTCGTGCTACCGGTTCGGAAACCTACACACTGACCGCGCGTGTCCGCCTAGTCTCACAACGTCAAGCATCAACACAGGTGTTCTTCCTTCAAGACACGGAAGGTTGTGTCGAAGTACTTTCTACTAGGTGGCTATAACTTCGTCACAGAGATGGCGGGTTGGAAAACCCGCCCCCCTTCAAATTCCAGCAACACCCAATCTCAACACTGTCTTGAACGGAGGACAGGTTTTCCTACCTGTCCGTTCGATCAGCGGCGGATGCAATCCGCCATCCGCTTATTATTCTTGTATGACTGTGATGTCATGGGAACGGGCGCAGTGCCAGAAAAAAGTAACGAAGACGGACGCTCCCGTTCCCTCGAGCACATCGTGGCCGAAACGAGGGTTTAACCCCTTGATGGTATGCATATCGACCCGGCGGCCCAGCAGCCGGCCCAACTCGAGTTCCATGCCCGCCAGCGTAATCAGCCCCACACACGCACCGCGCTCGAAGGCAACATAAAACGGGCCTTTGTCATTCCTGCGCAAGCAGGAATCCAGAGGGCTTGGGACAAGCGTTGCTATGCAGCCGCACGCGGACTGGACCCCTGCTTTCGCAGGGGTGACGGGAGGGCAACGCGTGATGCAAGAGCACTGATCGCCGCTCGCTTCTTCCAGCCCGCTTGGGCTCGCTACACGGGTCCGCGGGACCATCCGGAAAATGACCGGCGAGGGCGCCGGTCCTACCACATGAAGCGTCAGCGCCGTTGTTCTTCTTTCAGGATGCGCAGGGCGGCATCGGGGCGGTTGGTGATGATGGCGTCAACGCCGAGGGCGGCGAAGCGGCGCATATCGGGGATTTTGTCGACGGTCCAGACGGCGACGGTGCGGCCGGCGGCCTGCATAGCGGCCAGCCTGCCGGGGGTAATCCCGTCGGCGTTGGCATTCCATCCGTCAAGTCCCAACAAGAAGACCCAGCGGGCGCCACGCTCCCATTTGTCGTGTTCGTCGGGATCAAGTCCGCTCAGAAATTCGACCCACAGGTCCGGAGCGGCCAGCTTCGCCACCGCACAGCAAATCGGTGAGAAGGATTGAATGACGATCTGGTCTTCCATTTTCCGTTCGCGCACAAGGGCAATGACTTTTTGGGTGAGTTCATAGTTCCGCGAACCGCTGTTTGCGATGAATTGAAGCACCTCCGCGCACTGTGCGTCCGTCAACACCGGGATGTCCTTCGCGTAATCGAGAACGGCCTTCTCGAGTTCCGCGTCGCTGGCGCTGTTCTTGATCTCGATATACACGCCGATTCTCCCTTTCGCGCAATCGAGAGCTTCCGCAAGGGTCGGCAAAGGTTCGCCCGCATAATCCGGATGTTTCCACGAGCCCGCATCTAGTTTTTTCAGTTCAGCCAACGTCATTTGCTCCACCTCGCCCGTAGCGTTGGTGGTTCGGTCCACGCTGCCGTCGTGGATGCAGATTACTTCCCCGTCCTTCGTCAGCGTGCAATCCAGTTCAAACCAGTCGGCCTCGAGTTCGTGGGCCAGCCGAAACGCCGCCAACGTGTTCTCGGGCGCTTTCGCACTCGCCCCGCGATGCGCAATCACATCGATACCCTTTTCCCCGCGGCCGGGTTTTCCCATCGTCGCGCAACCAGTCATGGCAATGGCTCCAATTGTTACCAGCAGAACAAGGCGTTTCATGCAATCGACTCCTTTTAATACTTCACAGACTGCCGCACAGTTCTGGCAGCTCGGAAATGTCACGGATACGCGCGTCCGGCATGTGCTCCGCACTATCGTGCATTCGCGATACGTGCTCGCTGTCCACGAGCACCGCCGCCATGCCCGTGCGGTGTGCTCCCAGCACATCACGTTGGGGCTTGTCGCCCACGAACCAGGCCTGTTCCGGCGGGACGTCCATCTTACTCAAAGCCACGTCGAAAATGCGCGGATCGGGCTTGTTTACGCCGGCCTCGGCCGAAAAAACCACCACCTCGAAGTACTCGAGAATCCCGGCACGGTCAAAATTCTCGCGCATGCCATCGCCCGGCATGAGAGAGTTGGATACCACGCCCATACGGAATCCCGTTTCTCGCAACCGATCGAGGGCGGAACGCACAAACCCATAGATCGGCTGGGCTTCCCACCACAGCATCAAGCGGAACCAATGCTCGACCGTTTCGGGAGAGGCATCTTCGTTCCTCTTCCGCAACCATTCCGCGATGATCGGCCGCACATCCATGGCTGGACGCGGCGGCCTCAATGCCAGAAACCGCTTGATACAGTCGCTTGACATGGCCAGAAACCAATCAAACGGCTCCGGACGAGAAACATCCCCCGGAATACCGCGGTCCCAACTCTCGGCACTCCACACCACGCTGGCATCCTGTAAGACACCGCCCATGTCGAATAAAATTGCTTCAGGGCGTGTCAGTCGCGATGCGATAACTTCCATTGGCAATTCCTTCATACAAAAGAAATGTATTGTAGCCGCTTCGCCCCTCAGTTTCCATGAAACGCCAGATCCCTAATCTCCGAGTAATATAAGTAAATTCGAGAGAAATGTTTGACAAACGCTGACAAACGCTATGTTTCGCAACACCCAGCAGGTGAAGTTGGGGCAAGAACATTCCTCGAACTTTTGCTTTTCCAAAAACGACACTATAGTCACTCCGGACGTAGCGTCTGGCCTTGCGCCAGACGTCCGGGGTTCCAAAACGCCTGGCACAAGGCCAGGCGCTACACGCTGCCGGAGAACGCAAAAGGGTTCTCTTGCAGTACTGAGGGGTTATGGCAGTCCGCGTGATTCGCGCAGTTCCCCTTTGGCGTATTTTATGCGGCGATTGAGCCAGATTGGCGGGATTAGTGCCCTCAAAACAAGGGAGGCAAAAGACTGTAACTCTTTTTTCAACAATCATTTAGCCTAAAAGAAACCCGAGACGTCACAGAAGGCGCGTGACCGATGCCTGAGAGGGCGCCCTACCTAAAGCGTTTCCCCATTTATGCTTAGATTCGCAATTTACAGAAACTCCGGGTAAAGTAGATGTATAATAAATTCTGGTTGACTTCAAAAAAACTCATCGATAAGATGACCCCATGAAATGGTTTGCACAGAACCGGCAGTATTCGTATAATGCAACTACGCAAAATCGCATTCGAGCGAGTCAGCTTGCCAAGAGACGCCACGTTTCGGTTCAGGCTGGCGAGGAGGGTTTGATTCCGTGACAATGACCAAGCGCGAGTTGGTAATCAGAGTGGCCAATAAGCTTGGGATGACCCAAAGCACGGTGGCCAAAATTATCGAAGGGACCTTCGACACCATCTCGCAGACACTCGCGGAGGGGAAACGCTGGGAATTGCGTGATTTCGGCGTGTTTGAAGTCAAGACTCGTGCATCGCGCATTGGCCGCAATCCGCGAACGGGTGAGCAAGTCCCTGTGCCTGAACGCAAAGTGGTTACCTTTCGGCCGGGGAAGAAAATGAAAGAACTGGTGTCCCGTACGGAGCCCGCAGAACCGGCCGAGCCGATTAGCCAGCCTCATCAACCGGCGCCCGCGCCCACCTATCCGCATCAGGCGCCCGTGGAGGAAGAAACCACGTCCCCGCCCACGTCGGAAGAGAGCCCCCCTTCGGAAGGTCCACCGGAAACCCCTTCTTTCTAACGATTTAACAAAAGCAATGCTTTTTTCCGGGCCGCCAACCTCAACAAGGGGTGCGGCCTGTTTTGCATTCCGGAACTCCCCGCTTCTGCGGAATAGTTTTTTGTGGACGAGGCTCGGCGGGTGTTTTCCCCGGCGACTTTACGCTACCACGGCGCGAGGAGACTTGGGACAGCTCTCCCAAATCATTGACGTATGAACGCTTACAACCGTATGATCCACCTATGATTATCCTGTCGGCAGATACGGCAACAAATATCAACACGGTCGCGGTCTGCAAAGACGGCGAGATTCTGGCTGAATCGGTGGTACGATGCGGACGAACCCACGCAGAACGGTTATTGGACACGGTAACATGGGTATTGGAAGAAGCCGGGGTCACGTTGGAAAAGGTCGACGCGCTGGCGGTCAGCATTGGCCCGGGTTCATTCACCGGTTTGCGGGTGGGGATCGCCACATGGAAAGGCCTGGCCCTGGGACGAAACCTCCCACTCGCCGGTGTGCCGACATTAGCCGCCATGTCACGGATTCCCGGACCGCTCGATGGGACCCTCTGCCCCATTCTCGACGCGCGGATGGGAGAGGTCTTTGCCGCCGCATACCGCATGAATGCCGGAAAACGCGAGCAGGTGCTCCCAGATTGCGTGGCGCGGATAGAGACCGTAGCGGAGCAATTGGCCGGCCATGAGGTAACGATGTTCGGAGACGGCGTAGCCGTTTATAGAAAGCGAATTACAGCAGCCTTGCCCGACATCCGTTTTCTTCCCGAAATATTATGGGCGCCACGGGCTTCGGCCGTTGCCGAAGAAGCGCACGAGATGCTTCAGAGAGGACATAACGCCGATGCGGAGGCGGTACATCCCGTATACCTTCGGAAATCGCAGGCGGAGCAAAACCGCGAAAAAGCGAAGCGGCCATGAGCACATCGAAGGCAACCCGGCTCGAGTTTGTACCTCTTGCGGAAACGCACCTTGATGAAATCATGGAGATTGAAGTGGAAGCCTATCCGGAACCGTGGTCGCGCAACATGTTCCGCGACGAAATCCGCGGCAACCGCTCATATTTTTACGTGATGCTGTTCGAGGGACAGATGGTGGGCTACGGTGGCTTCTGGCTGGTATTGGACGAAGCACACATTACAAGCGTGACAATTCGCGACCAGTTTCGCGGACGCGGTCTCGGCCGCCAACTCACCCATCATTTATTGGATATTGCTGTACAGGTCGGCGCGCGGATTGCCACACTCGAAGTCCGTGAAACCAACGTTAAGGCGCAGAATCTGTATGCCTCACTGGGTTTTCGCCAAATCGGTCGCCGGAAAGGGTATTATCCAAGGAGCGGTGAAGACGCAATTGTCATGTTGCTTGAACTGGGAAAAGAGCCGGAAAACGGACACAATCCAGAGTTTATGCGCGGGAAATAATATGAGAGCGGGGGGATATGGCGGCTGACCCAAAACCAGGTAGACAAAACCCGCAAGGACCTTCCATTGCGCAGAGCCGGGACAAGAAAGGGCCCGTTGTGACATGGGGAGTGCCGCTCGGAGGCATTGGAACGGGCTGCGTCGAACTCGGAAACGACAATCGGTTCCGCAATATTACCATCAACAACAATCGCGACACGGCCGGTCGCATTCCACTAAGTCCCCGGGCGTTTCTGGCGATACGGACGGTCCGTCAGGGCCGCGTTCAGACCCGTTTCCTGCAACCGGCGTGCGACCTGCCGTTTTCCGATGCCGGGATCATACCGACGTTCACGCCGGTCAACGAACTGACGTGGCGCGCCATGTATCCCTGCTCCTTCTACACCTTAAATGCAAAGGAAAGCCCCGTAAAAGCAGCATGGCGGGCGTTGGCGCCGGTTGTGCCCCACGATATCGCGGCGTCAAATGTGCCGGTAATTTTCCTGAGCGTATCGGTGCGCAATCCGGAACACACGCCGGTCCATGTCTCATTTGTCTTTAACTGGGAAAACCTCTGCGGCTGTTCGCGCGGGGTCTTTCCTCGAAAACGGGGGGGATTCGAGCCGATTCATTATCGTGATCGGTCCGGGGCTCCCCAGTTTCAGGGGCTTGGCTTCGGGAAGACCGGCGGGGTCGAGCGCAATGCCGATGGCAATTACGCCCTGCTGGCCCAACCGCAAACCGATCAAACCATCAGCGTCTTGGGGTGGAACGCGGCCGATCCCTCCGACCTGGACACGTTCTGGCAGCAATTTCATTACGATGGCCGCCTGGCAAATCAGGTTTCACGAAATCCCGCGGCCTACTCGGCCGCAATATGCTGCACACGTGAACTCCTCCCCCACCAGGAATGCCGCCTTCTCTTCGCATTCAGTTGGTTCTGTCCGCGCTTCGACGTCGAAGGTATGGACCAGGGCAACAAATATACCGAAACCTTTAAGAATGCCGTCGAGGTAGGGCAGCGGGCACTCAAAAACGCGAATTTCTATTTTCACTCCGTCGAAAGCTGGGAGAACGCCCTGCTAAACTCCTCGCTGCCCCGATGGTTCTCGCGCATGCTGATTAACAGTTGCGCGACGTTTTCGACAAATACCTTGCTGACGCGCAAAGGGAAATTCGCGATGTTCGAGACCCCCGAGGAACCGGTGACGGGGTGCCTGGACAAGCGCCTGTACAGTTCCCTGGCAACGCTCTTACTGTTTCCGAAATTGGAGGAGTCAGAACTTCATGCACTGGCGAAAGCGATGTCCGAAACCGGCCGGTGTGTGCGGTATCTGGGCCGCATGAACCTGAACACGCCCGGCAACGGCGCCACAACCCCCGAGGAACTGGTCGAGCTCGGTCCCAAACTGGTGTTGATGGCGTGCCGGAATTTCCGCATCACGGGCAACCGCAAAATAGCCGAAGCGCTCTTTCCCCGGTTGAGTGCCGCCATTCGTCACGTGGCGGCTCTGGACACTGAGGGTTATGGACTGCCCAAGCAGTCGGGCTGCTCGACCATGTACGATGGATGGGCGGCTGAAGGGGTAAACAGCTACACTTCGGGACTCTGGATAGCGGCTCTGCAGGCCTATGCGGCCCTCGCAAGGTCTCTTGGAAAAGACACGGAAGCCGAGTACGGCGAGGCGCTTTCCGAGAAGGCGGTGAAGCTCTTCGAGTCGTTGCTGTGGAACGAGGAACTCGGCTATTACCTCTATTGCGCTCCCTATTCGAAGGAGCGCGCACAGCTGGAGGAGTGGCATTTGGGGTGCCACACCGGCCAGCTCGCCGGAGAATGGTACGCTGGATGGCTGGGGATTGGCCCCCTGTTTGAGCCCGGTCGGGTTGCCCGCGCCTTGGCCAGCATCCAGCGGATGAACGAGAGGAAATACGGTATTGTCAAAGCCACCCTCCCGGATGGCTATCCCTGCGAGAATCCTCCGGGAACCGCGGGCGACCCCCACACCGAACATGGCTGGCCGGGCATATATCTTGCCCACTTCGCGTGTCTATTGCTGCAGCAGGGGCGCCCAGACCATGGTCTCTACATGATCGAGCGCATTTTCAAATGCGTTTGGATGAAAGGGGCAAGGGCGTTTAACCATCCATTGAGCTGGGACTGCAACGCCAATAAACCGCGAGGGTGGGGACAGGACCGCCACATGAGCGCCCTGTCGGTGTGGCATGCGTTTGAAGCACTGCATGGTATATTCATGGATGCCGCGGACCATGTGCTTTGGATCCGGCCGCATCTGCCCAAAGGGGTGCATTTTCTGAATGTTCCTTTATTCTCGCCGAGCGGACCGTCCTGGGTGCGGTTAGAAGAAAAGACTTCGCAGCCCAACACTATGCGCGTACAGCTTGGGTTTCAGCAATCGGTGCTTCTTCATAAGATCATGCTTCGGCCCACTCCCGGGGCGGAGCGGTATGAAGTTGCTTGTTCTACAGACAGAGAGGAATTGGAGACATCCGTCGAAAGTGTCGAAAAGGAAAGCCAACAACTTTTGCACGTTCGGCTGGTGCGGCCGGCGGTTGTGCATGGTGCCCTTACAATCACCGTATCTTCTACACGTAAACAAAAATAATGGTACACATTAACCTATCGCGGGAGAATTTCATGACGACTACGCTGAATAATAAATTGAAACGGATACGCCTTCTTGTCTCAGATGTCGACGGCGTACTGACGGACGGCGCAATAGCCTTTGACGGCGAGGGGCGACCTTTCAGAACGATATCGGTCAGAGATGTGACAGGCCTGACATTGTGGCACCTTTCGGAAGGGCGGACAGTGCTGGTATCCGGCTTGGGGAGCAAAGCGCTCGAGACCATTGCGGCCACGTGGAAATGCGCGGAATGCCATATGTGGATCAAGAACAAGCTTCGGGTTTGTGAGGAAGTGGCTGCTAACCACGGTCTTTCCATGGAGGAACTGGCCTTTATTGGCGACGATATCATCGATATCCGGGCGATGTCCGCGGTGGGTCTTGGCGTCGCAGTGGCGGATGCAACGCCTGAGGCACAAGCGGCAGCGGGTTTCGTGACGAAGGCCCCCGGCGGAAAAGGAGCGTTACGCGAACTGATCGAGCGTATCTTGCGGGCACAGGACCGCTATGAAGAAGCCCTGGAAAAGTACATGGCCCGGGAAGACGGCCCCCAATGAAAAACACCCAGAAAGACAAAACGGATTGTGGTCGTGGAATTCGTGTGATTGGCCTTACGGGGGGCACGGGCAGCGGAAAATCGGAGGCCGCCTGCCGCCTCGAAGAACTGGGCTTTCCTATCATCAATGCAGACACTATCGGCCATGAACTTCTGTTACCCGGAGGCGAAGCAGAAGCGGATGTCATTAATGCGTTTGGGCCCGGTATCACGACAGACAATCACATCGACCGGAGCAAGCTGGGAGCGCGTGTC
>JAWODE010000361.1:0-4956 GCA_046483455.1 Candidatus Hydrogenedentota bacterium
GGCAATTTGCTCCCACACCCAATACCCGAAACTAAAAGGATTTCGTGAGGAGCCAAACCCAGATCAATGAGCGAAGCCTTTACGCTCCGCAAAATTGCGAAGTCACCACAGCCAGGGCACCAGGTCGGTTCAGTAGGATATTGATAGTCGGATAGTGAAACTTCCTTACTCATCTTATTCCACCTCCTGAAGGTCTCCAACTTCGGCCAGGATTGATTCCGGCGTAAATGGGCGTCCGTCATACTTTAGTATCCTGTCCGGCGTTTCTACACCGGTTTCTCTCGTTAACAAGCTCGCAAGCTGACCGGAATAGTTGTTTTCCACTAACAGGGTTCGACGAGAAGAACTCAGGAGTTCCTTTACCTTACCGGCGTCCAGCGGCCAAATTTCGTCAAACTGATAAAAGTTTGCTTTGGCCCCACCCTCGTTCAATCTATCGACGGCTTCCCTCACCGCTCCGTAGGTCGAGCCCCAGCCAATAAACGTGAGTTCGGCATTTTCCGGACCGTAGAGTACGGGGCCATCGAATTCCCATTCTAACGCTGTATTAACCTTTTTCATCCGCTTGTCCATCATCCTGGTCCTGAGTTCCGGATCCTCGGTTACGTTCCCTCGTTCATCGTGCTCGTTCCCTGTCGTCTTGTAAACCGCGTTCTTATTCCCGGGAACAGCCCTTGGAGAAACCCCGGTATCGGTAAACTCGTGGCGCAGGTAATTACCCTCAAGGTCTTCCAGATCTTCCTCGGATAAGAATTCTCCTCTATCGATATCGACAGAGGTATCGAATTCGTCGGGGTGCGCGATGTACCCTCGAGGATGGCTTTCATCGCGGGGACGATGAGTTTGTGCGAGGCGTAAACCGAGAAATTGGCAAGACCGCGCTCGTGCGCCTGCAGAACAATGGATGCGACGCCGGGCGACGTTGTCTCGAAGCCGACCGCGGCGAATACCACCTCGCGGCGCGGTTCGCGGGACGCAAGTTCGAGGGCGTCGACGGGCGAATAAACAATGCGCACGTCCGCTCCGTGCGACCGTTCATCGACCAGCGAGGTTTCGAGTCCCGGCACGCGGAGCATGTCGCCGAACGAACAAAGCGCAACGCCGGGTTTGCGGGCGAGGAGCAAGATACGCTCGATATCGCGCTGAGAGGTTACACAAACCGGACAACCCGGACCCGACACCAGTTCAACGGAATCAGGGAACAGCGAACGCAAGCCCGCTTTGCCAATGGTATGGGTGTGGGTGCCGCAGACTTCCATGATGCGGACGTGCCGCCCGAGAGCGTCCGCGGCTTTGCCGATCCGATCGACGAATGCTTCAGGGCCCGCCAAAATCCCCGATTCCTTCCTGCATCTCGGAGAAGAGCGCCAGGGTTTCCTGGGCGTCTTCGGGCTCAAGCTTCTCGATGGCAAAACCGGCATGCACGAGGACCCAATCCCCGATAGCTGGATCATCAATGAGGGTAAAATCGGCTTCTCGGACATTTCCCGAGAGGGAGACCTTACCCCGCATGCCTTCAAGTTCCGTGATTTGCGCTGGAATTGCCAGACACATGACTCGTATATCTCCATGCAGCGGCGGCGGCCTGTCCCAGACTTATACCGCCGTCACCGGGCGGAACCGCCGTATTGAGCAATGCCGTAAATCCCTTGTCTTCGAGCAGGGAAACGAGGCGTTCGGTCAAGAACTTGTTGGCGAAAACGCCTCCCGACAGGGCGACGGCCGTTAGCCCGGACCGTTTTCGTATGTGTTCGCAGACCGATAGTGTAACACGGGCGATGGCGTTATGGAAACGCGCAGCGCAGACCGGCGCGGGCGTGTCGTGCTGTATTTCCTCGACCAAGGCGCGGGCGATGTCGGTACTCTTGATCACAAGCGTGCCGTCCTCCCCGGAAACGATAGCCGCCTCGTAAAATTCGACCTCTTCGGCAGCAAGGTGGGCTTGGGCCTCGAGTTCCATTGGCGCTTGGGAATGAAAGGTGTTGTAGCGGCAGATACCAAGAAGCGCCGCGGCCGCATCAAAGAGACGTCCCATGCTGGTGGTTTGAGGAGAATTCAGGTCCCGCGCGATCATCCGGGCCAGAAGCGGGAACTGATCGGCCTGTTCGGGGAACCATTCGCGGCAGAGATCGAGCGCTTTGTCACCGAGGGCCGCGTGGAGGTATGCAAAGGCCATGCGCGGCGTTTCCTTCGCGGCGGCATCGCCACCCGGCTGCGGCACGGATTCCAGATGCGCGGCACGGTCGTAGTGGCCATAATCGTGAACGACGAGAAATTCCCCCCCCCAGAGCAGGTCGTCCGCGCCCCAGCCCAGACCGTCAAACAAGACGCCGATGGCCGGTCCCGGGTGATTGGCTTCAACGAGAACGGAGACCGCGTGGGCATGATGGTGCTGGACCGCGACCTTGGCGGCGTTCTGCTCGTGGACATAGCGCGTAGAAAGATAGCCCGGATGCGGGTCGTGGGCAATGATATCGGGCCGGACTTCGAGAACACTCTGGAGGTGGTCAATGCCCTGGAGGAAGGACTCGTACGCGGCGAGGCAAGACAGGTCACCGATATGGTGGCTGAGAAACGCGTATTCACCACGCGTGACGCAAACGGTATTGTTGAGTTCGGGTCCAACGGCGAGAATCTCTTGTCCCGTCGTGTCGAAGGGCAGTTTGACGGGGAACGGCGCATACCCTCGCGAACGCCGCAGGAACCGGAGTTGTCCAGCAATCACCCGCACTACGGAATCGTCGGTGCGGATGTGAATACGGCGGTTGTGGAGCAGGAAGCCGTCGGCAAGCTCGGCGAGGCGTTCGAGGGCATCTTCGTTGGTGTGAGCGATGGGTTCATCCGAGAGGTTGCCGCTGGTCATGACGAGTGCGCGGAAAGGCCCTTCCATGAGCAGGTGGTGCAACGGCGTATAAGGCAGCATGACGCCGAAGGACGGGTTTCGCGGCGCCACTCCTTCGGCGAGGCCGTGATCAGGATGCTTGTCGAGCAGCACGATGGGGCGTTCGGCGGATTCGAGGATTTGGCGCTCGGCGGCGCACGTAAACCGGCAGATGGCCTCGGCCGCGGCCGTGTCCCGGACCATGATCGCGAAGGGTTTGAGATCGCGGTGTTTGCGAGCGCGCAGAAGCGCCACGGCTTCGGGGTTGGCCGCATCGCACGCAAGATGGAATCCACCGAGACCTTTAACCGCCACAATGGCGCCCGCCGAGAGGCGCTTGACGGCCTCCGCGATGGGATCGTCGCATGAAATTTCAGTGCCGCTCTGGTCCGCCAGCCAGACATGGGGTCCGCAGACCGGACAGCATGTCGGTTCCGCGTGAAATCTCCGGTTCGCGGGGTCTTCGTATTCGCGTCGGCAATCGTCGCACATGGCGAAATCGGCCATGGTGGTTTTCGCCCGGTCGTAAGGCAAATCCTGGATAATCGTGTAGCGGGGCCCACAATTGGTGCAGTTGATGAAGGGATAGCGATAGCGGCGGTCAGCGGGGTCGCGCATTTCGCGGAGACAGTCGTTGCAGGTGGCGAGGTCGGGCGGCACAAGGACGGTGCGTTCGCCGGTCGCGCCGCTCTCGCGGATGCGGAAACCGGTCTCGCCCAAGGCCGCGATGTCCTTCTTGTCGATGTGCTCGATGCGGGCGAGCGGCGGTGGCGAAGACTCGAGTTCCGCGAGGAAGGCGTCGATGGTCTCGCGCGGACCTTCGAGTTCGAGGGTCACGCCCCTGGGTTGGTTGAGGACGTATCCCGACAGGCCCAGGCGCGTGGCGAGGCCGTAGACGAAGGGACGAAACCCCACGCCCTGAACGGCGCCAAAGACGGTTATGTGGATGCGTGTGTTCATGGAAGGCCTGATTGTACGGCATTTCGGCCAGTGGCCGCGAATGAAGGGAGAAGAGAGGGTCCACAGATGAGGAAGATGGAGACAGATGGAAGAGAAGAGCAAAACGGGAAACGAGGGTGATTTTTGTTGACAAACGCGTCTCAGGCGGCGATGAACCTAGGGGATATTTTTCGCGAAACGAGGGTAATTTAATTGGCGAAATTGTGAATTATGTCCTAATGAAAGGCTTTTGGGGCGATGCGTCAAGAAAGAAGTAAGGTGAAGATCGGGGCTCTGGTGTAAGCGTGGGTCGGGACGGTCCCGGAATACCTGTCGATGGGCGGCTAATTCAGCGTCTTTTTGAATGGTGGCATTTCCGTCTCTGTACGACTATCCGGCAAAATCTTGTTTTCTTGGCAAGAAACTGGGCTGTCCCGATGCGTAACTTTAAGGGCGAGTGGCATTTGTCCCCCGCTGGCGGGGTCCGCAACGGCGAAGCCGTGAGTCTTACCACGCGGGCCCGCGTGGCCGGGGGTGGATTTCGGCTCGGCAGTTTTGGTTGGGGCTATGCCGCGCTGTGATCTCTCAGGGCTCTGTGGCAAAAGGTGTTCCGGAGTATTACCACGGAGACGACCGCGCGCATGGAGGAAGAGTGCATTTGAAGGGCGGGGAAATTGTATACAGTCGCTGGAGCACTCAATCATGAGCAGGATGCTCATGCCTCCTCAAAGACCGGTCCCGGGGACTTTTCCGTAATGGGTCTTATAGGACTTATAAGACTCATAGGTCCTATGGGATGTATGAGATAAGGCGAGGAGAGGGGAGCTACGGCACACGAAGACAGGGAGACTTAACGTAACGGTCGTAAGAGCGGCGCGGTCGGGAGATCGTGCCGTAGCGAAGAAGCGAGGGGGGAATACTGACCCGCGGGGGCGCCGGTCCCACACAAATGACGCGATGCGTCAATGAGTCCGGACGATGATGCGGAAGCCGACGTTGTAGATTTTTTGCCAGGCGTGGTAGGCGTAACGGTAGGCGGAGGTGGCTTCGGCGGGGCGGTCGTACCAGGACCCGCCGCGGATGACGCGTTTTTCGGTGGAATCCGTGGCTTCCCTTCCATCGGATGCGGCATAGGG
>JAWODE010000284.1:0-13975 GCA_046483455.1 Candidatus Hydrogenedentota bacterium
GAACAACTCCATGTGCGCGAGCGTTTCCGGGGGCCGGTCCATGCACACGTATCGGGCGGAAAAGTCCACCTCCGCAGGGGAACGGAAGATTCGTAACCGGATAGCGAGGAACAACGAGCCCCTTACGGCGCGTTATGAGTGCGTACATGCACGGCGATGTCCGCAAAATCGGTGAAGACGCCGTCCACTCCATACTCGAAAAAGAACCGCGCCAATTCTTCCTCGACGCTTTCATACCCCTTGCCGGGAAACTCGGCACGAAATGTATACGGATGCACGTCTAAATTGCGTTTATGCGCTTCCGCCACAATGCCCGGGTTTTCGTCAATTACGCTTTTCGCGGGCCCGATACCCTCGGCAAATGCAGCAATGGTCTCAAGCCCCTCCGGCGTGAGCAGCGCCGCACTGCTTTTACCGCCTCCTATAAGCATAATCTGGGGCAACTCTGATCCCAGTTCGAGCCGCATCCGTTTCAGCGTGGCTTCTTCAAAGCACTGCACGAAAACGGGTGCGTCTTTGCCCTCGTAACCGTACTGTTTTGCGACCTCGAGGAACGCTTCCTCCATGGCCAAACCCTGAGAACGGTGCCAGGCCGGAGCCTTTAACTCGGGGTAAATGCCTACAACCCGCTTTGTCGTCTTGTTGAGCCCTTGTACCAGCTCGATCATCTCCTCGAAGGTCGGCACACGAAACGATGCGGCACCCTCCGGAAAGCGGAACGGCAACCGTTCGTGCACCGAGAGCTGTTTGATTTCCTCGAGGGTAAAGTCCGCCGCATACCACTTGTCATCCTCCCGTTTCCGCTCGGGAAACACCTCCTCGACATTGGTGGTATCTTTGAGATGAATGTCGTGCATGCAAACGAACCGTCCGTCTTTGGTCATTACCAGGTCCGGTTCGATGTAGTCCGCGCCGAGAGCATGCGCCATGGCATAGGCCTCGAGGGTGTGTTCCGGCAGATAGCCGCTCGCACCCCGGTGCGCAATAACAATCGGCTTCTCGACGGCTTCCTCCGCGGCGGCAACGGCCGCGCCTGCACCAAGAAGGCCCAAACATACGAGTGCCGAACGCCAAAAGATATTCATTGTGTATTCCCCCTTGTTACGACTTGCTGCCAACGTAAATGCCGTGAAAACCCGGCGGGCTTAATCAGCATCTCCACCGATATTGGCGAAAACATTTACAGCAAGTATACCCCGATTTTAGCCCGATTCCCTTTCGGTTTCCTGGGAAGAAACGACCGCGGCAGGGCCGCCAACTCGGCCCGCCAATTCAATTGTCAAACCACATTAAAAATGTCCTCTTTTCTTGGGTTCGCACCGGGGCCCGGTGCGAGACGGAAGAGGGACGGTTCCCACCCTCGTTCCTGCGCAAGCAGGAATCCAGAGGGCTTACAAGAAGCGCCCCGTGGACGCACACTGGACCCCTGCTTTCGGGGTGACGGGACGGGCGCGCAATAAATGAGGGCGGTAACCATTTTTCAAACACCGCGCCAAACATCGGATTTCGTTTCGGTTCCTTCTCGCTCATCTCCAAATGTCCTGGCATTGCGCCCTCCTTGCGGAAGGCTAAATCAAAGGACATGTCTACTGTGGGCGCAAGAGGACATTATCACTGTCGTTTGACAGGCCCCAGATTCAGGCCCCAGATTCAATTTGACTTATGTCGCAAAAATACGCTAACCTAGTGTGCTTTCTGCGCAATGGTGCAAAAAGTGGATTCAATCCTCAGCAAAGACAGAAGGGTTGTCGCCTGCTTTTTTCTAAGTGCAATGCGGTCAACAGGAACGGCGAGGCAGGAACCGGTAAGTAACGAAAGGTAAAACGGAAAAGGACAATCATGGGCAGGTACACGGGACCAAAACATAAAGTATGTCGTCGCTTGGGATCTTGCGTGTGGGGCGATCCGAAATGCCCTGCGGCAAAACGGCCGTACGCCCCCGGGCAGCATGGCCCGACCTTGCGGCGCAAGACGACGGTGTACGGGCAGCAGTTGCTCGATAAACAGCGTATCCAGACGCATTATGGATTGCTCGAAAAGCAGATGCGGCGGACGTTCAGCAAGGCCCAGCGTATGGGCGGCGTCACGGGCTCGAATCTGCTCCTGTTGCTCGAATCGCGCCTGGATTCCGTCGTGTACCGGTTGGGCTTTGCCCGCACCATCCACCAGGCCCGTCAGCTCGTTACTCACGGCCACATCCTGGTAGACGGCGAGAAATGCAACTGGCCGTCGTTCCAGATCAAGCCCGGTATGACCGTGAGCGTAAAGGAAAAGAGCCGTAAAATTCCCGCTTTGGCGGAGGGCGCCGCGAATCCGCCCGCGGCCATTCCGGAATACCTCGAGCGCGCCGACGAATCGTTCGAGGGTAAAATGGTCGCCACCCCGAATCTCGAAACGATGCCCTTCAAACCGGATACGGCGGGCATCATCGGGTTCTACTCGCGTTAATCCTCATTGCTGTGTTTCACGGGCGGGCCTTTTCCGTGGCTCGCCCGTTACATGTGTGTTCGAGCCGCGGTCGCTGCATTCGACCGCCGCACCTCATAAGTCATGGCGCTTTCACTCCCCATAATGCACGCCGTTGAGCAAGCGGCACGCACGTTGCACGATACACCCCGCAAGGGGGTGCAAGTGGTAGGCCCCTGGGGCTCCGGCAAGACCCTTACCGCCGTCCAACTCGCCCAAAAACGCAAAACCTCTCTGCTGATTGCCGCTTCCGGCCGTGCCGAAGCTGACGCCATCTACGAAGACCTCCGTTCGTTTCTGCCGGAGGAACAGTGCCTTTCCTTTCCCGCATGGGAAGTGCGGCCCACGGACGTCATGGAACCGGCCGACGACATTGTGGCGGAACGCATGAACGTGCTCATGCGTTTATCGGAAGCTATTGAAAGCCGCGAGCCCGTCGCCTGCGTCGCGCCGGTTCAGGCTCTTCTGCAGCGCGTCGCCCAGCGCAAACGCCTCAACGATCAGAGCATGACTCTCCGTGTGGGAGAGGAGTACGAACTCGACGCCCTCTTGTTGAAACTGATCGAGCTCGGCTACGAACGCGACCTCATGGTCGAGCACCGCGGTCAAATGAGTCTGCGCGGCGGCATCTTCGACATCTTCCCCATCGCCAGCGAGTTGCCGGTCCGTATCGAGTTCTTCGGCGACGAGATCGAGTCCATACGCCGCTTCGAACCGGAGACGCAACGCAGCGTGGGGCGGTGCGACCGTGTTCGCATCCTGCCCCGTTCCGAAAAGAGTATGCTGCGCCTTGGCGCCGAGGAAGGGAAATTGAGCACCCTGTTCGATTACCTCCCGGCGTCCACGCTCGTGGCCCTCGATGAACCCGCCCGCATCGCCGAAGAAGCCCGCGCGACTTCGAACATGCGCTCCGACGACCGGTATTTCGTGTCGTGGGAAGAGATCGAGGAGAAGGTCGAAAAGCATCCCTCTCTGGCACTTGCGCAGGTTGCGTTGGGCGCGTCTGCAGATACCCCCCGCGTCACGGCCCCGATGCGCTCGATCACCGGCTGGGAGCGGGATCGCGAGGCCTTCTGGGAGCAACTCCAAAAGTGGGACGCCGAGGGCTACCGCGTACGCATTCTCTGCGCCAACACCGGCGAACGCCGCCGCCTCTACGAACTTCTCGAGGAACGCGGATACCGTATCGGACAAGACGCCTTCGACTTGGCGATCGAAATTGGCCGTTTGCGCGGGGGATTCGCCTCCCCTGCCGACAAATTGACCGTCTTGAGCGAACGCGAGATGTTCGGACGCCACTATGTGCGGCGCCAACGGCGGCGGTTCGAAGCCGGCGCCCGCATTACCTCCTTCGAAGACCTGAAAGCCGGGGACTATATCGTCCACGCACGCCATGGCATCGGGCGCTATCTGGGCCTGCGCCGCTTCGAGGGCAAAGCAGGCGATTTCCTCGCCCTTCGGTACAGCGGCGGCGACAAGCTCTACCTCCCCGTCACCCACATCGACGAAGTGCAGAAATACGTCGCGGGCGAGGGCGCTACCCCGCGCGTCGACAAACTGGGCGGCTCGACATGGGCGCGCACAAAGGCACGGGTCAAAAAGGCCGTGCGCGACATGACCGAAGAACTTCTCAAGCTCTATGCCGCCCGCGAGTCCCGCGAAGGCCATGCCTTCTCAAATGACACGCATTGGCAGGAGGAATTTGAGGACGCCTTCGAGTACGAAGAAACGCCGGACCAGGCCCGCGCCATTGTCGAGGTCAAGCGCGACATGGAACAGAGCAGGCCCATGGACCGGCTCCTCTGCGGCGACGTAGGCTTCGGCAAAACCGAGGTGGCTATTCGCGCGGCCTTCAAAGCGGTCATGGACGGCAAACAAGTGGCCGTGCTGGTGCCGACAACGGTCCTGGCCGAACAGCATTACCTTACCTTCTCGGAACGCATGGCCGATTATCCGATGAACGTCGAGATGCTGAGCCGTTTCCGCTCGCCCCGCCAACAAAAGGCCACGGTCGAGCGCCTGAAGTCGGGAGAAATCGACATCGTCATCGGAACCCACCGGCTAACCTCGAAGGACGTGAAGTTCAAAGACCTTGGACTGGTCATTATCGATGAGGAACAGCGATTCGGCGTCGCCCAGAAAGAAAAACTCAAACAACTCCGAACCACCGTCGATGTGCTGACCATGAGCGCAACGCCAATCCCGCGAACGCTCAACATGGCTCTCCTCGGCGCACGCGACATGAGCGTCATCAACACCGCTCCGAACGACCGCCTGCCTGTGCACACCTGCATCGAGCATTTCGACGAACAGCTCATCCGGGAGGCCATCGAACGCGAGCTTGCCCGCGAAGGACAAGTCTTTTTCCTGCACAACCGCGTCCAGACCATCCTTTCCTACGCGACCCTGGTGCGGAAGCTGGTTCCCCGCGCCCGCGTGGCCGTCGCCCACGGCCAAATGCGCGAGCGCGACCTCGAAAACATCATGACGGCGTTTGTGCGGGGGGAGATCGATGTTCTCGTGTGTACAACCATCATCGGCTCGGGCATCGACATTCCCAACGTCAACACCATCATCATTACCGACGCAACGCATTTCGGCCTCGCCGAACTCTACCAGTTGCGGGGCCGTGTCGGGCGTTATAAGCACCGGGCCTTCGCCTACCTGCTGGCGCCGGGCGATCGCGCCCTGACCGAAGAAGCGCAAAAACGGCTCAAGGCCCTCGAGGAATTCTCGACCCTCGGGTCAGGATTCCGCATTGCCATGCGCGACCTCGAGATTCGCGGCTGCGGCAACATTCTCGGGGGCGAGCAACACGGCCATATCGCGGCGGTCGGGTTCGATGCCTACACGAACCTCTTGGAAGAAACCATCACCGAACTCAAGGGCGAACCCGTCAAGCGGCGCGCACTTCCACCCTTCGAGATCGCCGTTGACGCCTACATTCCCGAGAGTTTTGTGCCGTCCGAGGCCCAAAAAATGACGCTTTACAAGCGGATCGCGGGCGCGCGCTCCGTCGAGGATGCGGATGAAATCGAGGACGAAATCGCCGACCGCTTCGGGAGACCGCCGGCGCCTGTCCGCCGTCTTCTGGAACTAATGCGGCTACGGGCTCTGGGCGCCGAGGCGGGCGCTAAAAAGATGGCTGCCGCCAAAGATGCGGTCAGCATCGAGTTCGACTCCGGACGGTTTCTGAGCCGGAAATCGCGGACGGCCCTCGAACACCAGTTTGCCGGGCTCCTGACCTTCGCCTGGCAGGACAAACCCGCCGTCACCCTCCGTATGCCCGACGGCGAAGACCCCCTCCGCGCTACAAGACACCTCCTCGACGCCCTCGCGGCGTTGTAGCAAAAATCAGTTCCGCGGACCCTATTCCCCCCGAATAAACTCTCGCGTCCGATGGTCGAAAAAGCGGACCAAGTTGGATTGAGATGTGCGATCTCTTCAAGAAACCGAAAAATAGATACTTACGGCAAGCCACCTCCCTCATGGCTTGCCCAGCATGTCGGACTCTTCACCCCCGCGCCGTCTGCTCGGTCCCATCCGACCGACCAGTTTGAACGCCTTAAAAACTCGCCGCTACTCGCCGCTACTGCTTTCCGGCGGACTCACCCTCAGTCTCTGGTCCAGCAAGATTTTCTCGCTATCGAGATTGTTCCACGCCTTGAGGTCTTCGATAGACACGTCGTATCTCAGGGAAAGTCGGGTAAGCGTATCGCCCCTTTTCACTACGTGGTAGACCGGTTTGCCCTGGGCGCGCGCCGTTTGCGCCGCCTCCTCCGAGGGCTCGGGAGCTTCCGACTCCGGCGCTTCCGCCACGTCCTCCGCGGCTTCCGGGGTCTCGGGAGCTGCCTCGGAGGCTTCGGGTTCGGGCTCCGTCTCGGCCACAGCTTCTTCTGGAGCGGGCTCTTCCTCTTCGGGAGGCTCGGTGGGTTCGGCGGGCTTCTCAGGCTCGGCCCTCGCTTCCGTATGGGCGGGCGTCTCTACTTCGAGTTTGGGTACTTCACCCGGCAGGCCCGCCGGATTCTTCAGCCAGGCTTGCAAACCATCCAGACGGCGTTTGCTCTCGTTCAGCGCTTCCCGCGAGAGCACGCCATCCGCCACGGCTGCATCCACGGCCGCGCACACTCTCCGAATCCGCTCCTGGGATGAATCCTCGAGAAGCAGGGTGTCGCACCCCGCGGCCAGGGCTTGAACGGCCGCCTTTTCGATATCGCCTTCCGTGGCGGTTGCCGCAACGGCAATATCATCGCTCACGATAACGCCTTTGTATCCCCACCGGTTGCGCAAATACTCGCGCACCAGCACCGGCGAAAGCGAGGCGGGCCGTTGCGGGTGCTCTTCGTCGAGGCGGGGTACCGCGATATGCCCAACCATCATGCCGGGGACGCCCGCAACGACAGCCTGCGCAAAAGGATATAGAATTCTCGCCAGTTCTTCGCCCCGCTCCAATTCGATGACCGCCACAGGCATTTCCGGGTTCCGTTTGGCGGCTCCGTGGCCGGGATAATGCTTCACGATCGGCGCTACCCCGCCCTGCATCGCGCCATCGGCGAAGGCCAGCCCAAGAGCCTGGACTACATCCCTGTCTTTCCCGAAACTGCGGGTCTTGACAACGTCGGGAGCGCCCGGCAGGACCACATCGAGCACCGGAGCCAACAGAATGCCAATACCCCGTTCCCGGCACGATTCGCCAAGCTGCAGGCCCGCCTCCCGAGCGGCTTCCATGTCCCGTTTCGCGCCAAGCTCGGGTGCGCCGGGGGCCGATTCCAGGTTAAGCGGATTCATGACGCCACCCTCCTGCTCGATCGCAATGAGGGGAAGATCATAGACTTCCGTTCCAAGTCCGACGGCCTTTTTTATACCGGCGACAAGCTTTGTCGTCTGATCGCGGTTCTCGATATTGTTTTTCGACAACACGATCGCGCCGGGCTTCACCTCGGAAAGAAACGACTTGGTTTCATCGCTCAAGGTGGTTCCGCCCACGGCGACAATTAGATGCCGCGCGGGCCATACGTCCTCGATCACCTCGGGGGGCTCAGCCTGTTCTTCTTCCACATCGCCCGCCTCGGGCTCGGTAGGTGATACCGGTTCAGAGACTTTCCCGGGTTCCGGCATCTCCTCGACAGGCGCCGACGGGACATCTGACTCCGGCGTCGTGTCGGCAACCTCGAGCGGAGGCGCCTCGTCCTCTTTCGCGCCGGGACCGCCCCGAAGCACCCAACCCAGGGCCACCCCCATCAGGAAAACCAGCAGCATGGTCACAATCTGATGCGTGGCGCGGTATTTGCGAGTTTTGGTTTCAGCTCCCACCGTTTCCTCCAGTAACTCTCCCCTGGCTGCCCCACTGCTGCGCCACGAAACCTTGTCGAAAGCGCGCCCCTGGCAACCGCCGTAATCTCCCCGTTTATTTGCAACACTTATAATACAAGGAATCGCATGCTGCGTCTACGGGGCAACTATTTCCGGCATTTTAGATGATTTCTTGTGAATCCGGTGAAAAACCTACGAGGCCTCAGTCTGCTCTCCGAGAATCCGGACCGTGCGCGATACGGTGGTCACGTTCCCGGCGGCATCGGTCGCCGTGATTGTTATTTCGTTCTCCCCGAGAGGAAGGTCTTCGTCTTGCAGCCACGTGACCGTAGGCGCGGGGGAGTCAAAGGGATCGTACTCGGCCAGGAGCCATGTGCCGTCTACGGTAATGTTTATATCCGCAATGCCGCTGCCGTTGTCGGTTACCTGTGCGTGGATTTCCGGCCGCCTGGTTGTCGTAGGCGCACCGCCTTCGTCCGGACGCATCGCTTTGATTACGGGTGCATCCGTATCCGCCATGGCTGCAAACATACCGATCCCTCCGGCCTGAATGGTCAGGCGCCCGCCCGCGCGTTCGGTTTCCAGCCGGGACCATCCCGAACCCGACTTGCGGTAAATATGCACCTTCGAAAGGTCGGAAGCACCGGCCGGTTGCGGAAACGACACTTCCAAGGGGGTGTCGATTGGTGCATCGGTTGGCCACAAGCGGCATCCGTCCCCCAGGACAACGAGACCGGATGAGGGCGCAATTGTTTCCTCCGAAACGCGCAGGTAAAGCGTGCCATACGGGCTGCGGGCGTCCGAACGAATCACTACATCCTCGACCTGCGCTACTCGGGCACGCCCTCGGTGAAACACCTGAAAAGATTCCACAAAAGCAGGCAGCCGCGGGTGATCAACCGAAACGGAGAGGCGGTCGCTCTCGGGACCGGCCTCCAGCATTGCTCGAAACAGTCCGGGACCCATCCGCCGGAACGAGGCTTCCCTGCCCGGTTCGAGGCCGAGACACCGGAGTTGCGGGGGCTCGGGTTCCTCATCGGGGAACCGCGCCGTCACGAGCAATCCTTCGCCAAAACAATCGACTTTCACGGTCCCGGAAGCGTCGCTACCGCGGGTCTCGGACGCACCCGGCGCCACCCTACCGGGCTCGACGCGGAGAGGAAGCGTAGCGGCATTGCCATAGAAATCGCGGGCCTCGATGACGACATCCCGAGACGTGTCGCCGATTGCGAGCCAGCCGCTCGCATCGGATACGGCAAAATTCTCGGAGCTATTGCCGGGCCAGCGCCACTGGAGCAAAAAACGCCCCTCCGAGAGATAGTAGGGATGCCACGATACCCGACCGTGGCTCATGGTCTCATAAGAAAGACGATCATTTTGAACGCGGAATACCTCTTCGCCGTCCACACTCGTCTTCAGAATGTGTACCCCAAGGATATTGCTGCCGCCATTTGCGGGATCGATCACGTCGACGGCAACGCCGATTTGTCCCCGCGCGGTAATGGGGGCACACGCATACGTTCCCGCGGCGTCACCCGCCCGCGCTTCCAAAACCACCGGCACCGCGTCGCCGTTCACGGTCGACTCCGGCCCCTTCGGCACGACCAGCACTTTGCGGATCACGGGGCGCGTCTCGTCGGGCCACGAGATACCAAGCGATCGCGGATTCAAAGGACGGCTCGCCGGGTCGCGGAATTCCCAGTGCAAATGCGGGGCGCGCGTGCCGGAACGCCCGGCGAAGGCAATCAATTCGCCCCGTTTTACCGGGAATTTGCCGGCCTCGGGCATCAAATCCACCGTATAGCTTTTCCGGGCATGCTGGGCCTCCCGTACGTACTCGCGCAAGCTGCTCGAGAATTCAGCAAGATGGGCGTAGACAATGGTGTTGCCGCTTTCGTCCCGCAGATACACGGCTTTGCCGTATCCCCAGGGCGAACACCGAATCCGCGACACGTACCCATCGGCGGCCGTGTAGACTTCCGGCCCGGGTCCCCCCGTGCGAAGGTCGATACCGGCGTGAAACCGCCCGGCGCGGTACTCCCCAAAACTCGACGTAATGGCAGGGGGCACATCGAGGGGCCAGTGATATGACGCCCCCGAAACCAGGCAGGTCATGAGCAGAAATAACGTCGTCACGGCTGCGGGTTCGCCTGCATGTTTCCGGTCATGTTCTCGGGATCGAGCATATCCAGCAATTCCGGATGGGTGATCAGCTTCTTGTCCAGGTCGAGGGCGGTTTGGATGGCATCCTCGTTTTCCGTAGCCTTACGGCAAAATTCCTCGACGGCTTGATTGGTTTTGCGCAATAAAAGGGTATCCCTGATGTACGGCGCTGCCTTCTCGAAGGTCACATCTTCGCCCGGCAACAGCTCGACCAGTTGAATGATGTGGTAGCCGTATTCACTTTCGATGACGCCCGAGAGCTCGCCCGGCTTAAGGGTGCGCGCGGCCTCCGCCATGAACTCCGGCATGGTGTCGATCCGGGCGGGTCCAAGGTCCCCTCCCTGACTACGGAAAGGTTCGTCGGAAACTTCCTTGGCAATGGCCTCGAAACTTCTTCCGGCGCGAATCTGCTTGAGGGCATCTTCCGCTTTTTTGCGGGCCTCTTCGCGGGCGGATTCCGCGGTCGGGTTGTCGCCGCCGGGCACACGCAGAAATATCTGGCGCAAGTGGGCGCGATCGGCCTGCCGCGCCCCATCTTTATACAACTCCTCGTAATGTTCCCTTACTTCCTCCTCCGTTACGGTCACGCCCTCTTCCTCGGCGATAATCTCGCGCATTTTCTCGACAAGAAGAGCTTCCCGCAATTCCGCGAGCGTCTCCTCGCGCGTGGTGCCTGCTTGTTTCAAGATTTCTTCTTCATTCAAGGGCTTCTCTTTGCCGCGGGAAAGGTGACGGCCGATATTCTCCACTTCTTCGGCCCACCGTTCTTCGACAAACGCATCGGACACCGTCACATTGCGTTTCTCGGCTTCCTGGAGCAACACCTCCTTTTCGATCAAAATGCGCATGCAGCGAAGGGCCAGGCCAATGCGAAACGCATCCGAAATGGTGTCTTGAGGGCGCATTTGCTGATACCGGTTAAGCTCGTCTTTATACAATTCAATGAAATCCTCGGAGGGAATCGGCCGATTGTTTACCAGGGCCACGGAGCCTGCCGGCACCACATCCAGCACAATGTCCAGTCCCTCGACGTCCGGCGCCTGAGCCCATACGCTTAACGCCATGCCGGCGAGCATAACAACGAGCCCGGTTGTTCTCATCCACTTCATTCGCGTTCTCCTGCAGTTCCTTCCGGCGCCGTCCCTTCGCCGGTTTCCTCTTCCATTTCCTCTTCAGCCCTCATTTGTGCCCGTCTTCGGGCGGCCCTTTCGGCCCGGATTTCCCGCACCGTTGTCGAGACCATGTAGTGCACCATCACCGCGGTGGCGGCCCAGGAAACGGCGAAGGTTAACGTCACCCGGAAGGCAATCTCCGCCGCATGCACCGAAAGAAAGAACACGTTGATGGCCAGTACCAACGTGGCAAAAAAAGACGCCACGACAAAGCCCAGCTTGTCGCTGTCGGGCAAAATAACCCGCGTATTCTTGCTCTTGCTCACCGCCGCCTTGCGCATACCCTAATGCTACCACAGCCTGTGGCCCTGAGGGCAACCACGACACCACGACCGCCATAGCAGCAGTGTACACCGCGAGCGCCCCTTCGGCTAGGCCGTCTCGGCCCAACGAACGAAGAGCGGCCTAACCACGGAGTTCTTAGCGCAGCATAGCCGCAACCAAAAGGGGACGTTCTCCCCCTCTCTATCAGTATGATAGGGGCTCCATCAACCCAATAAGGAGAACGTCCCTATGAAGAAGTTTATGGAATTGTTCGGCGAGAAGACAATCGGTTGTCTGAGCGGTTGGGATCGCCTTGCTTTTCGAGGAACGCTGCGATGGCTGGCCTCGAAGCGGGGCGTAGGCAGCTATCTTTCGTGCAATGGCA
This sequence comes from Candidatus Hydrogenedentota bacterium, assembly GCA_046483455.1. GTDB lineage: Bacteria > Hydrogenedentota > Hydrogenedentia > Hydrogenedentales > SLHB01 > UBA2224. The sequence continues at coordinate 11,764 of JAWODE010000284.1, forward strand.
TCTTGTTGAAGGACTTCGGACGGTGGGCCGAGTCCCTCACACGACGAGTGCGTGCCGCCTGTGAAGACGTTGGTAAGTCGCTCGGGATTCGGATGGAATACTTGCGCAGTTCGACCCTGTGTAAGGAGGAACGGGCTCGAGAGATCGCCAAGCAGGACGGTATCGAGACCGGCCCTATCTGCATGTTCAGCGTCGTCGAACCATGTTATGCGCCAACGGTGGCGGGGAACCGTGAGACCAAGCAACTGGAGTTAGTCGTACGCCCGCGAAAGTGCTTGTGGTTCTATTTCTACTGGAATGACCCGGACCATGGGTTCGGGCACATGCGAATGCAGAGCTGGTTGCCGTTTACCATCAAAGGTTGTCTCAATGGTCGTCATTGGCTGGAGCGTCAGTTGCTCGCCGAAGGTCTTGCCTACAAGAAATCGGACAACACTTTTCGCTGGATTCCAGACTGTGAACGGGCTCAGCTGTTACTCGATGAACAACTCAAGACGGATTGGCCTGCCTTATTCAATGAGTATCGCCGCCTCCACTTCGGCGTTGTGGATTCGCTATTCGGCTCAGATCCGCTGCACTATTATTGGTCCGCTGAATCGACGGAGTGGGCCACGGACATCATGTTTCGCAGCACAAACGAGCTTGACCATCTCTTCCCTTGCTTGGTTCGTCACGGCATACTGCTGGCGCAAAGCCCGGCCGTCATGCGATTTCTCGGTCGCAAGAACGCCACCGGCGCTTTGCCAGGCGAAGTGATGAGCGACCTGCGCAAACGATATGAAGGGGTGCGACTCAAACACTGGGTTAATCGAAACAGCGTCAAAGTGTACAACAAGGCAGGCAATGTGCTCCGGGTCGAAACAACCATCAACAACACGCGCGACTTCAAAGTGTTTCGTCACCCCAATGACGACGACACCCGTCCAGCCTCGTGGCAAAAACTGCGCAAGGGGGTCAGCGATCTGCATCGCCGGGCCCAAGTCAGTCAGGCCAGCAACGAGCGCTACGTTGAGCACCTGGCTGCATCCAGCGCCGGGGAACCCCTTGAGCGGCTCCTGGGCGGAATCAGTCGCCCTGTGACCCGTAATGGCCGCCGCTTCCGCGCGATCAATCCTTGGGACGTCGAGGATTTTCGAATGCTCCAGTTCATCGCCCGCGGCGAAATGAACATCAATGGATTTCGCAATCGCGACCTCCGCGACGAACTCTACCCCAAGAGCAAAACCGCTGACCGCGCGCAGCAGCGTCGCGCTAGCGGTCGTGTGACCCGGCGTCTTGCTCTGCTACGCGCCCATGGTCTGATCAGGAAAATCCCAAAAGAAAACCGCTACGTCCTGTCTGCCAAGGGACGCAAAGTAACTGCAGCCTTCCTTGCAGCGTCCTCTGCTGATGCACAACGACTTATGGAGACGGCAGCATGAACTTCTTGCTAAGAAAACAAGATTCTTACGGGTAGTAGTACGGAGAGGAGTTGCGAGCGCGCTGTGCTTATCGAGCTGAAATCGGTTAAGAAGGTGACGAAGGCGGGAAGCGTTGATGAAGGATGGTATTTGCCGGATTATCAACCGCGCAGTCGAATAGCTCTCCGGGTTCTCCGCGGCTCCGTGTGAGGAAGCGCTCTCACGTTTTATTGAGGGGCGCGGGGTCGATGCGGACGCCGTCTTCGAGGTCGTTTTTGCGTTCGGTGATGATTGTGTCGCCGGGTTGCACGCCCTCGACGATTTCGGCCCATTCGTCGTTCTTGAGGCCGATGGTGACGGGGGTGAGTTTCGCTCTGCCGTTTTGGACTTTAAACACGGCCCAATCTCCGTTGTTTTTGAAGGTGGCGCGTTCCGGTACGGCGGCGACGTCTTTATGATGGTTGGTGATCACACGAATGTCGACACTCGTGCCGGGGCGTAAGTGGACTTCGCTGTTATCGAAGCTAATCAGAATTTTCACCCGTTGTTGTTCGATTCCGAGGGCGGAGATTTTCTCGAACCCCGACGGATATATGCGGGTAACTTCACCCATGATCGTTCGCTCGCCCAAGGCTTTGCCGCTAATTTCGACCGGATCGCCCTCCGAAATACGAGTTATTTCTTCTGAGAGAATGTCGCTTTCGACCTCGATCGTTGTCATATCTCCGAGGCGCATTAAAGGCGTGCCGGCCTGGAGGACGCGCGAGTCCTCGATGTGTTTTTCGAGAAGCACGCTGTCGACCGGGGCGGGG
>JAWODE010000401.1:0-16673 GCA_046483455.1 Candidatus Hydrogenedentota bacterium
CCGGGCGACTTTGTCAAAAGATTCGCCCGGTTGCTCGAGCTCCCCTATCCGGGGGGACCCTCGATTGAGCGCGCCGCAAAAACAGGCAATCCCGAAGCCTGCGATTTTCCCCGCGCCATGACTCAGACCGACTCATTAGACTTCAGTTTTAGCGGTCTCAAAACTGCGGTGCTCTACCGTTTGCGGGAAGACGATGTATCCCGGGAAGACCTTGCTGCCAGTTTTCAGGAAGCCGCGGTAGACACGCTGTTGATCAAAACCAAGCAAGCTATCGCCCAAACGGAGGCAAAACGTCTGGTTGTCGCGGGTGGCGTAGCCGCGAATACGCTTCTGCGCCAGCGCCTCGAGCAAGAGGCGGGTGTCCCAGTGAGCATGCCTCCCCTTGATCTCTGTGTGGATAATGGGGCCATGATTGCCGCTGCCGGATATTCCCGACTCCAACACGGTTTTCGTGGGAACAATCGAACCCGTCCCCACCCCGGCTTGATTCTCCAATAACGCATCGTAACGGAAAACATGGTATGCTTTAAGTGTCTTTTCAATATTTGGGGGAGAATTCAGGGGATGTATTTTCAAAGGGGGAGCGCCGAAGAATGAATCTGCATGATCTTATGCGCCAAGCCGTGGAAGCAAACGCCTCCGACTTACACCTGAAAACCGACAATCCGCCGATCCTGCGTATTGACGGGGATTTGACACGTCTCGAGGGCACGGCCCTCACCAAAGACGATATTGTGGAAATGTTGGGGGAGATTGTTCCTCCGCAGGAAGTCGAGAAGTTTAAGAAAGTCAAGGAGTTAGACACCTCCTACATGCTCGAGGATATCGCGCGCTTCCGCGTCAACGCCTGTTTTGACGACGGGGACCCTCGCATCGTCTTTCGCACTATCCCTCTGGATATCGAGGAAATTGACGCATTGGGCTTGCCGCCTATTCTTCACAAAGTGTGCCAACTTAAGAACGGGCTGGTCCTGTTTACAGGGATCACCGGGAGCGGCAAATCCACCTCGCTCGCGGCTATGATAGACGAGATCAACCGCACCCGTCCCGTTCATGCCATCACCGTGGAAGATCCGATGGAGTTCCTCCACCGGGACAAGATCGGCATCGTCACCCAGCGCGAAGTGGGCCAGGATACGCTCTCGTTCGCCAACGCCTTGCGCGGGGCGCTTCGTCAAGACCCCGATGTCATTCTCATCGGGGAGATGCGCGACGCCGAAACGGTGCGAACAGCCCTCTCTTCGGCAGAAACAGGGCACCTTGTGTTTTCGACGCTTCACACGGTCAACGCTGTCGAAACCCTGAACCGGATCATGGATTTCTTCGAACCCCATCAGCAACCGCAAATTCGGAAACAACTCGCCAGTGTATTGCGGGCGGTTTGTTCCCAGCGCTTGCTGGCTGCCAAGGGTGGCGAGGGGCGGTGTGTCGCCGCTGAAATGCTGATCGGAAACCGCACCGTGCGGGAATACATCGAGCAGGGAAAGGGGTTCAACGACATCACAAAACTGATCGAGGACGGCTACGAGCAGTACGGCATGCAGACCTTCGATCAGTCCCTGTTTATTCTCTGGAAAGAAGAGAAGATAGATATGCAAACGGCCTTGGAGAACTCCACCAGTCCCCGAGACCTGAAACTTCGTATGGAGGGGTTCCGTTAAACCGGTGGTGGCGCCGATTTCGGGGATTTTGGATAAGGTCAACTTGTTTACCCGAACGTGTGGTGTTCACAGGCCTACCTCCCAACGCGCGGCATCTCTCTGCCGGCACGCTCAACGGGCGGCTCGCAACATCTGGGACGCTGTCGCCGGCAGTCCCAGGATAGGTTGGGTTCCGTTGACACTTCCTCCGCGGTGAACTTAGACTGCTGTCATGGAAATATTGTCAATGTGTTTAATGATGGTGACCGCGGTTTCGGGAAACCTTCTGGTAAATCCGGGTTTCGAAGCCGTGCGGGACGATATGCCTATCCGATGGGACCTGTTTGTTATGTCTCAGGAGGGTTGCTATGGCGAAGTTGACCCGAGTGTGCATAAGGAAGGCAGCTATTCCGCCAAACTGCATAACGGTACGCCCTACGACAAGGAACCCGCCAACAACTGGAGTCAAAGCATTACCACCAACCTCCGCAACAAGGAATTGCTCATCAAAGGCTGGATTAAGACTGAGAAAGCCACCGAGGCCGCACTCTGGCTCCAGTGTTTTCAGCGTCGTCCGCTTCGCATCGTTGCTTTTTCTTCCACCGGGACCTCCACGCCTGTCTACGGCGATATGGATTGGACCGAAGTCGAGATGCAGGTGCCCGTGCCCAACGAAACCGACTTTGTCATGGTTCGTTGCGTGCTGCTGGGGGAGGGCACGGCATGGTTTGACAGCCTTTCCGTCGAAAATGCCCGCCGAAGCGAGGCCGATAAATTTGCCGCCACTCCCAAGCCGTCTGAGGAGAACGAAAAACCCCGTCAGCCGGAAGCAAAGGATACATCTCCCTTCGTTCCGAAAGAAGACGAGTCCCTAAAAGAACTGCGTGCCTCCCGCCAGGCTCTGGCGGAAGCCAACCGGACCTTGCGGGAACTCAACACTTCTCTCCTGGCGCAGATAAGCACGCTGCAGGCAGAAGTGCAGCGTTTGCGGGAAGAGATTCAGACAATGCAGAGGCAGAAGGCCGAAGAAAGGCCTCCAACACCGCCCGTGCCGGAGGTCGGCGAGTCACAAGTCCCTGTGCCCCCCCTTGTTCCTCACAAAGAAGAAATGGAAGAAGGTGTTCCATGAATATTGTAGTCATCATATCCGTTCTGGTCGGGGTATCGGCCGCCGGGTTTGTGTGGTTTAGCTGGGATTTGCTCGAAGCGTTTCGCGGCCGGTCGCGCAGCATGCCGCCGGCCTCCGAACCGGAAGAAACCGGCGAGCCGGAATAGAGACCTGGAAGGGGAGGGTCGGTTATGCCCCCTGAGAAGCAAAAGCGGCCCTATCTCGGGGTACACTTCAAGTGTTGTAATGTCTACACGCGTATTTATCTCAACGCCGCCGGTACCGCATTTGTGGGCTTTTGTCCAAAATGCGGCGCGAAACTCCGAATCAACGCTCGCAAAGGCGGCAGCAAATCCCGATTTTGGACCACAGAGTAAGTCTTTTCCGCCCATAATATCTTCAATGGAACGGAGGGGCTTAGCCATTCCTTGAGCACATGCGGGCCGACGCGTCCGCGCACGAGCATGTTTTGGGTCGGCTGTTTCCTTGGGTTATCCTTGTATGGGGCCAGGAACCCGATACCAAGAGGATACAAATCGATGAAAAAACTTGCGACTCTATATTTCACCATCATTTGTGGTGCCTTGCTGGCTTCCGCCCAGGATATTTACCAGGCAACCGTCTTTTCACCCGAAAATAAGATGGTTACCGACCCACAAACCGGCGCGGAGTTGATCTTTCTGACGACGGCCAAGAGTACCGACACCAATCTCTACTTCCATGATCGGTCCTGGCTGTCCGATAGTTCGTTGATTCTGTTCACCTCGAACCGTGAGCAGGGCGGCTTGATGGGATATGTGGTTGAAACGGGTGAACTGGTGACGTTTACGACGGATAAAGGCCCTCTGGGCCGCGCAACCGCCGCGTTGACAGGGGTACGCTTTTACGCTATCCGGGGGAACCGGGTGCTGGATGTGGCACTCGAGATCGAGGTCTCCGACCGCCCTAATACGGCGCCCTCGACGGTGATCTTGACGGAACGACTCGTCTGCGAACTTCCGGCGGCCGGGGGCAGTACGGCCCTGAACGAGAGTTGCGACGAAAAACACTTAAGCATCGGCCTCAGCGGTGGTGAGTTCGGGGATAAACCGGTGATTCTGATCATCGACATCGAAAGCGGCGCGATTCAGGAATTGTACCGCTTTGATGATCCGGATGCGTATCACGCGCATGTGCAATGGAGCCGGACCGATCCCAACATGCTGAGTTACGCAGGCGCCCCGCAGCGCCTGATGCTTATTGACATCCGCGAGGGCATTCCGACGAATCCCTACAAGGCCTGGCCGGATGAACTGGTGACGCACGAGTCGTGGTGGGTGAAGGACCAGATACTGTTCTGCGGCGGTATCCATCCGAAACCCACCGAAGATTCCCACGTGAAGGTGCTCGACATCCACACGGGCGAAGTGCGTATTATCGGTGAGGGCGCATGGTGGCCTGACGGGAGCGATGCCGAGATCGCGCAGCGCAACTGGTGGCACGCTTCCGGTAGCGAAGACGGTCGCTGGGTCGCCGCCGACAATTGGCACGGCGACATTATGCTCTTCGAAGGTAAAACCGCCCGGCCCCGTCTGCTTACAATTGGCCATCGCACTTACGGCAAAGGCGAGCATCCCCATGTAGGCTGGGACCGCGCGGGCAAACAGGTCGTCTTTACCTCGCACCTTCTCGGGTCGCCCAATGTGTGCGTGGCGACGATCCCCGAGGCATGGCAACAGGCGCTGCCGGAATGAGTGGTTAAAGATGGTCGTGCCGGCACAAGGTATGCCTCCTCCCAACCCAGCGCCGGGCTCCGCAAATGGTTCGACCATGACGCGGATAAATGGGATGAATTCAGGAAGCGGTACAGGCAAGAATTGAGCGGCAAGGGAGATGCGGTCGCTCCCCTTCTCGAAATGGCACGGGAGAAGCGGGTAACTTTGGTGTTCAGCGCGAAAGACCCGAAACACAATAACGCCGTTGTTCTCCGCGAATATCTTGAAGAACAACTGGGATAATGAAGAGGAAACGAATCGGAGCGTGAGCATGGCGGTATTATTTGCGGCGGGGACGTTGTTGGCCGGTGTGACGGGCGCGGAAGAAGTATTTTTGAACAATGGTGTAACAGCCCACCGTGGGAACGCTGCCGAGTATCCGGAAAACACGATGGCGGCCTTCGAGAGTGCGCTGAAACTGGGCGCGGATTGGATAGAACTGGATGTTTACCAGACCAAAGACGGCAAGCTCGCGGTCATTCATGATGCGGATACGGCGCGCGTGGGCGATCATGCGGTCAAGGTCGCTGAGGTGACGTATGAGGAACTGGCGAGCGTGGATGTCGCCCATGCTTTTCGCCAAAAACATGAATTGACGATCGAGGCCTGTGTTCCGGAGAGAGTGCCCTTGTTGGAGGAAGTGCTGGAACTCGTTAAATCTCAGCGGCGCACCCGCGTGAGCATCCAACCCAAACAGCCTATTGTTGACGAGGTCGTAGCGCTGGTGAAGCGCATGAAGGCCGAGCCATGGGTTGGTTTCAACGATGGCGACTTGAACAAAATGAAACGCGTGAAGGAACTGGATTCCTCATTGCATGTGTTTTGGGATTGGTCAAAAGGTTTCGACGTGGTGCGCGACCTGGCCATCGCCAAACAATGGGGATTCGAGAGCATCGTGGTCCATCACGAAGCACTTACGGAAGAAGTGGTCAAGGCCATCAAGGATGCCGGATGCGAGCCGGGAGCGTGGACTGTGAACGCTCGGGAGCGCATGCGCCAATTAAAAAACATGGGCGTCTTTCGATTTTACACGGATTGCCCGGGACGCGCTTTGGAGGTCAAGGGCGTTCCCCCTCTTCAAGAATGAGGCTCTGAGCGTGCTCCTCAGTCGGTAATACCGTGGATTTCGCGGCCCAGGCGTCCATCGAACATGCGGGTGGTTTTGAACGGCTCGTATTTACCCGTCATGGCAGCCTCTTTCGTGCGCGCCAGCAAGGCTTGCTGGTCTTCGTTGGACATGGGAGTGAAGTTCCGGGCGAATGCAATGTTGGTGCGCAACATCTCCATGGTTTTCATGCCTGAAACCAGCGTCGCGATGGGCTGACTCCACGCATAGCGCAAAGCCTCCGCGGGCTCAACGACGTTGGCTCGCAAAACATAACCATCTCCGAGCGTTTTCATGGCAATGGGAGCGATGTTGCGTTCCAACAGAACGGGAAGTACTTCTTTTTGGAAACTCTTGAAATGCCCATCGAGGGGGTTGATGGGCATCTGGACGGCATCCCAGCCATAGTCACGTGATAGCATGTCGAGGTGAATCTGGGGGTCTTTGTGGCCGGTGAATCCAATGTAGCGGACTTTGCCTTGCTGTTTGGCCTCCTCAGCGGCTTCAATAGCGCCTCCAGGAGAGAAGATCATATCCGGATCCGCTTCGTAAACGACTTCGTGGAACTGCCATAAGTCGATCACATCGGTTTTGAGACGCCGCAGACTGGCTTCGAGGTGCTCCATCGCCATCTTTTTGTCTTTGCGCCCGTGGTGCTTCGTCATGAGAAAAACCTTCTCGCGGTAGCCGTCCTGCAAGGCTTTACCCATAAGTTCTTCCGAACGGCCGTCGTGATATTCGTAGGCGTTGTCCAGGAATGTCACGCCCTCATCGATCGCCGTCCGCAAGAATCGCACAGCTTCTTGATCATCGCGAATGCGGCCGAGATGATGGCCGCCGACACCGAGCATAGACACCTGCTCGCCAGTGTTTCCAAACGGACGGGTAGGAATGCCTTGCGAGGCGGGGGAAGGCACGGCGGCGGCCGCGAGCCCTAATGCGGTGGTTTTCATGAAACCTCGGCGGGTAGTGGTGTAGGTGCTCATGGTCTTTCCTTTTTTGATGGCTTCAGCGCTCTCTTTTCTATTATGGCGGAAGCAAGTTGCGTTCCCGTGGAGAAAAGAAGGTTTCGGCGCCGTTTACCTTCTGTTACGGACCTATTCCCCTCGGTGCTGTGTTGAAAGTATACACTGTGTGAGCAAAAGGAACGCTCCGCCGGCTTCGCAGCCGCTTGGGGTCAGTCAATAATGACGTCGCCCTCGTTTGCCTGTAGCTTGACGGTGTGGCGGCCCTGATTCAAGCGGCCCGCAAACTTTCGCACGGCTCCTTCGATGCTTCCCTGAAGCGGAAATGCGCCGCAATGCACTTCTCCTTCGACGGTCTCTACGTAGAACGAGGCGTCGGATTCCTGGGCAATGACGATGCTGATGTCGCCCCGCTCGGACGAGATATCGTAATTTCCTTGAATCCCTTTGCCGAGGGCGATGATCCGCACGTCGCCGCCATGCTGGCGGATGGTGAGAGGGCCCAAGGGGGCATCGGCCACGGTTTTGCCTTCTGTGCAGGTGATCTGCTGCGGTCCTGCGATTGACCGTGTCGTCACCGTGCCTTTTGTCGCTGTTACAGTTAGGGAGCCCGTGCAATTCAAACCCTGTACATCGCCTTTTTGATTTGTGATTTCGACGGTGTCGAGGCATTTTTCCGCTACGGCGCGGCCTTGTGCTTGCAATATATTCAGGGGGGCGTTCAAGTCGCGTACGATCGAGTCGCCATTTTGGGCACGCAGGGTCACCGGGGCCGTTCGAGGCACCCGTATCAGAAGATCGACCCGGTAATAGGAGCATCCCAGTGCGCTCATATCATCGCGCACCGTGGACCGCACCTGCAGCCGGTTTTCGAGTTTTTCGACTGCGATGCCCAACGCCTCGAGAGCCGCCGGAGCATTCTCGGTGGATTGCAATAGCACGTGTTTGCGCGCCATGACCTGAACATTCCGTTCGTCCGTACCCTCGATGCGGACGGTGCCGATAATGGCATCGACGACGATTTCCATGCCGGGTTCATACTGGGAAGCCTCTTCAACAACACTTTCGAAGAGTTTGGCATCTTCCGAGGGGGCATTGTCGAATTCCGTGCGCCCCTCCTGCACGATGCGGATTTCATCGAAGGAGGTGCGCAGAGCTACCCGGCGTTTGGACTCGACATTCTGGTTGCGGCCGTACACCAAATCGCCTACCACATTCTGTTCGAGCGGAATGTGAGACCGTAGTTTTCCAAAAAGCACCTCGCACTCGAGGTCCGGGGCATCGAATTCAGACACATACATGTGCACTGGACCATTTGCATTGGTGATATCTACATCGGCCTCCGTTCCGAGTTTACGAAGTACGACCGAACCCATAAAATTGGTTGCCCGAAGCGTGCCCGAGATATTGCTGAATTCGGCTTGGCTCCCCAGCAGCTCGAATGTTCCGCCTTTCGCGAGGCCGTGGGCCTGCAGAGCCTCTCCCCGGGCCCGCACGTTTACTTCGCCCTCGATGTTGCGCAACTCAACCACACCGTAAGCCGAATCGACCGCCACATTGCCGCCTATCTGCTGCAACAACGTGTCGCCAAAATGATTGCGGCACACCACGCTGGCGTCGCGGGGAATGGTCAGCACATAATTTACCTCGATACGCGTCCGCCCCATTTCACGGGTGTCGGGAAGAAGGGTACGAATACTCAAGCCGTTTTCGCGGGGCGTGACTCGGATGTCGATGGAACGGGCGATTTGATGGGCGAGTTCCGTGGTTTCCGCGCCAACGGAGATTTCGGCGTTGACCTGGACCACCTGTTCAGTCCAGGAATTGACGCGGACTTCCCCGAATTCATTGTCTATGATGATCGTCGCGGGAGAGCGGACCGGGAATAGTTCTTCGAAAGGATAGGACGCGGCTCCCGGCATCGGGCCCGTGTTGAAATCGCGCCATGGGCCGAACGGGGGTTTTACAATGTCTTCGCTGCGTTTGCCCATCTGTTGGAGCGACCCTGCGATAGATTCGAAGATGTCGCCCACACGGCCGACGAAGTCTTCTTCGGCGGCATGGGCTTGGGCGCAGATAAAAAAAACGGTCAAGAGAAGTATCTTGACCTCTTTCCTACCAGAGTTCCACATCACAGTCGACCGGTTATCGGCCCTGTTCCACGTAGAGCGTCCTCAATGCTTGGGCCTCACGTTCCAAATTGGCGGTGACGAGACGGCTTGCGCGCGCGCAGCCGGGGTTTCGTTTCAGAGCAGCCAACGCTGCCGTCCGGTCGGCATGCAATGCTACCACCATCTGCCGGTGCTGCCGTTCCCATGGACTTGCCGGAGCATCAGCTTGCGCGTTCACTGCCGATGCCAAGCTGTGGATTTCGGATGCCTTACGTTGAAGTTCCTCGGCGGAGGGAAGGGTAGAGTCCGCTACCAAGCGGCCCGTTCCGGTCGCTGTGGTGGTGAATTGGTCTACAGCCGGTTCGCCCAAGGCCGCCGAAAATACCCACGCCGCCACCAGCACCACACAGGCTGCGCATGCCAACCCTTTGGCCAACATAAAGCTATTGCGCAGGATACGGTGTTGTTTTCTGCGGGAGTTGCGAATTTGGCGCGCTCGCGCGAGAATTTCTTCGGTGGAACCGGGCGTGCCTTCAAGCGTTGGAGCCTTCGCCAAAAAGCTGAACGATGCGCGAATCGTCTCGACCTCCTTTTTGCATGCCGGACATGACGCGATGTGCCCCCCGATACGTGCCGGCAACGGTTTGCCGTCAACCAAGGCTTCCGCGTACTGTGTCAATTCACATTGTGTAGGATGTCCAAACATGACAAATACCTGGCTAAACCGTTCTGCTCCTTCTAATAGAGGTATTCCTTAAACTTCGCCAACAACGGTCTTAGCGCTCTTTCCGCACGCACCACACGGGATTTCGCCGTTCCGACCGGTACGCCCGTCACTTCCGAAATCTCATCGTACGACAGATCCTGAAACCGCCGCAGTACAAACACCTCGCGCTGGTGTTCGGGAATATGCCGCAAGGCCTCATTGACCGCTTCCGAGACCTCGCTCCGCTGGAACGTGGTTCGCACATCGGCCTTTTCGTCCTCGAAATGTTCCAGAGCGTTATATTCCTCGTCTTTTGTTCGATTAAACAGCGACGACATGCTGAAGAACTTGGGGCGCCGTTTTCGGCGCGACCATTCTTTCGAGACGATGTTTGACGCGATGGTGTACAAATACGTCGTGAATTTAGCTGTCGGCTGATAGCGCTCCGCGTTTTTCACGAGTGCCAGGAAGACTTCCTGGGTTAACTCTTCCGCGATTTGCCGGTTTTGCACCATGCGGAAGATGTAGTTCATGACGCCGCGCTTATGCCGTTTCAGCAACTCCCCGAAGGCTTCCTCGGAGCCTTCGCCATGGGCCAACATCAAGTCTTCGTCTGGCCGTTCCGCAAAGGGGAGACCGTCGCGCTCGATGACCCGAAGCCCTAAGTGTGCATGAGCCTGCTGCGTCTTTTGGAGCGCCTCGGCCATCCCGTCATTAGTTCCTTTGTTGTGTATATTGTCTGACATCCTAATGTATGCCTATATCCTTAAAAAGGTTCCACTTATCTGGCCCAAATCACGTGTCATTATACATAGCTGCCGTCCAAGGCACAAACAAATCTCCGGCTAAAACAGGTTAGCTTTATCCTAAGTTATTTTTTTCTAACTACTTACGTCCATTATCGTCTTGGCGTTCTGCACATGGGCACAGGCATCGTCGTACGAAATAATGCCCTCCATATATAATCCCTTGACAGAACGGTCCATCGTGCTCATTCCTTCCTTATAATTCGTTTCCATGATGCTGTAGACTTGGTGGGTCTTTCCTTCCCGAACGAGATTGGCTACGGCGGTGTTGTTCAATAGCACTTCAGTTGCCAAAACCCGACCGTCGGAGTCCGCGCGCGCGATGAGCCGCTGGGACACCACGGCCAGCAGGGTCATCGACAACATGAACCGGATTTGTTGCTGCTGGGCCGCGGGGAAGACATCGATAATGCGGTCCACGGTCTGGATGGCATCGTTTGTGTGCAAGGTGGCAAGCACCAAGTGGCCGGTTTCGGCGGCCCGCAATGCCGCTTGAATGGTTTCCAAATCGCGCATCTCGCCGATCAAAATGACATCGGGGTCTTGCCGCAATACATACTTGAGGGCTTGATTGAACCCATTCGTATCGCTACCGACCTCACGTTGGTCCACGATACTCTTCTTGTGCTGGTGCACAAACTCGATCGGGTCCTCGATGGTGATAATATGGCACTCGCGGCTCTTGTTGATAAGGTCGATCATCGAGGCCTGGGTCGTCGTCTTTCCATGTCCGGTCGGTCCTGTAACGAGGATGAGGCCCTGCTTTCGCTGCGCCAAGGACTCGACCACGTCGGGAACGCCCAGTTTATCGAGCGAAGGAATCTTCTCTGGAATTGGACGAAACGCCGCGGTAACGGCTTGTTTCTGATAATAGATGTTGACCCGAAAACGGTGTTTCCGGCCAACGGCAAACGAGAAGTCCAGTTCCTTTTCCCTTTCGAATCTTTCTTTCTGTTCCGGACTCAAAGCTCCGTAAATGAGCTTTTCGCAGTCCTCCGCCGTCAAGGCCTCATTGCGCGTCCGGTACAAGCGGCCATTCACCCGCAACATCGGAGGCGCCCCCGCGCTGATAAGCAAGTCCGATGCATTTTGCTTGGCAACGAGTTCGAATAAAGACTCCAGTTGCATAATCCCACCTTTCCTGAACATGCGGCATAGGCCGCGTACTTGCAAAGCGCATTACCGGAAATCCCGCAAAACATGGCTCCTCCCCGCAGTGCGGAATCCCGGCTCCCCTGCGCGGTTTCCGAATAGCGCATTCATCATAGCGTGCGCGTTGCCGGGATGCAATCGCGGGGAGTTGAAATGCGGGAGCGGAGACATTTGGGGGCGAAGGGCGGGAAGTATGGGACCTATACGACCCATATGACGTATATGTCTCGGAGGTGAACAGAGGGCGGTCAGGCCCAAGCAAGGCAGTCACGACCTATCACAGAGGGTATCGGGTTCACTCGGCGGCGCGTTTGCGGGTGGCTCCGACGACTTCGAGACGGACGGTTGCACCGTCGATGTCGTCGTGATAATTCAGGGACAGCGAAACATGAGCCGTTTGGCTCACCCGTTGACCATGAAAAACAGGGTCGGCCACGCTCCGGCAACGGAGGACGGGCATTCCTGCCCGTCGTCAAGACCACCGCGGACGGTTACGTCCGCACTCCTTTTAAGAGTGACCGGCGAGGGCGCCGGTCCCACACCGGAGAGGACAAGTATTTTCGAGGCAGCACATCTCGCTGTAACAAGGCATTTCCTGGGAGCGCCGAGCCTCAGGTCGGCACATAGGAATAGGAGAATGCTGAGTTGATCCTCGGCGAACCCGGAACCGTCACCCTTCGTCACCGTCCGCCGCTGTGCCGCGATTTCTCGACCGCAAGACCTTGGCTCGCCGAAGCGCCTTTGCCTCAGCCGTTGCTGGCCAGACCAAACGTTTCAGCGAAGCGGCGGAAGAATCCGCCCACGGTGCCTGTCGCCGCTCCCCGTTGGGTGATGACGCGCTCCGCGAGGGTTTCGATGGCTTTCGTTGAAGGAGCGCCGGGATACTTCATAACAAATGGGATGGCCTGCATTACGCCATGGGATACATGCGGGTCCCGCGGCACGTACCCGAGGTAATGCAGCTTGTGCCCGAGGTACTGTTGGGAAACCGTCATCAGTTTGCCCGCGACGGCCCGCGCCTGCTGGTCGTTCGCCGCCATGTTGACCACAAGCCGGAACATGACATCGTGGCGCATCATGCGAATGGTTTTGATCATGGCGTAGGCATCGACGATCGATGACGGTTCAGGCGTAACCACCAGTACGACTTCATCGGCGGCCGAGGCGAACCCCGCGGCATTCTGGCTGATGCCCGCCATCGTGTCGATGAGGATGAAATCGGCGTACTCTTGAAGGTCTCGCAACCCATCAATAACCCGCTGGCGCGCCTTTGAACCCAAGTCGGCCAATTTCGCGATGCCGGAACTCCCGGGGATAACCTTGATGCCCGCCGGCCCCTCGACAAGAATCTCAGCCATCGAACGTTCGCCATGAATCACGTGCTGCAGGTTGTACAGTGAATTCAGCCCAAGCAGGACCTCGACATTGGCCAGGCCCAGGTCGGCGTCCAGTACAACGACTTCTTTTCCGCGCATCGCCAGCGCAATGGCAAGATTAACACTGGTACCGGTCTTGCCGACGCCGCCTTTCCCGCTTGTCACCGCTAGAACGCGCGCCTGCCCCTCGTTGCCGCGAACGTATTCACGAAGATGCTCTGCTTGATCTGCCACTTCTGTCCCTGCCTTCCAATACCAGGTTTGCAACCATGGCGGGTTCCGCCAATACGATATCATCCGGGACATTCTGCCCCACACTGAAGTAACTCACCGGCAGCCCCGTTTCCTGTGCAATCGAATACATCGCCCCAAAATGCCGCGTTTCATCGATTTTTGTAAATACCAGCGATGTGGGCCCGATTCTACCGAAATTCTCGCAAATATGCCGCAAATCCTCCAAGGGGGTATTTGCAGCAGCCCCAAGCAGAATTTCGGTTGGCTCAGCCGCCTCCATCATACCCTGTAATTCATCCAATTGCACGCTGTTAAATTGGCTGCTCCCCACGGTATCGATCAAAACGAGGTCGTATTCACGCAACTCCTCAATTGCGGCTCGCATCTCTTTGGGCTCGTTCACCACTTTCATCCGAAGCCCGATAATGTCCGCATACACGCGCAATTGGTCCGGCGCGGCGACCCTGTAAGTGTCCGCCGTTACAAAGGCTACCCGACACCGCTGGCGCACGGCAAATTGGGCCCCCAGCTTCGCCAGGTTCGTGGTCTTGCCTACCCCTGTGGGGCCTATGAACCCAACCACCGCACATCGGTCGGAATCAAGCGAAATTCCGCCTTGCACCGCTACCCGGCGGCGGATTTCCACACGCAAACGCTCTCGAAGCACCCGCTCGTCGCGCAAAACGCCCACATTGCACCCCCGAACCGTTGCCCCGAGAAGCGACGCCGCTAGCTCAGACGACACGCCGGCCTCGACAAGGCGTCGGTAGTGCGGGGCCAGTTCCGTGGGCAACTCCGCGCTCGAATTGTCTCCCTCGAGAATGCGCAACAGCTCCCGTATGTCATTGCGCATCGAATCGCCGTTCTTTTGGCAGTGTTCTTCCCGCAACCGCGTGAAGGGCGCCGGCGCAATGGCCGCATTCCCCTCCGAGGTCAGGTGGTGAGACGCCTTCGTGCGCCGCGGCCGGGACCGTTCTTCTTGTTTTACACGCGGACTCCCGGCGCTCTTGCTATACGTTACCGGGGACTCGGGCGCTGGAGCGCCGCGCCGGCCGCTCCATTCCTGGATTGGAGGCGGGGCCGGCTCTTCGCCCCGCGCCTCGACGTTCGATTGAGCCTTGTTGCGGAGGTCACGGCAGAAGTCCACGGTATCGCGCACGCGCTGGTCCGAACCCACGGGCGAATGCGCCTTGTACCGCCGCTCGACAAGGCTCGGCTTCCTCGGAGGCGGCTCGGCTGGGGCACTCCATTCGGGGGTTGCCGGAGCTTGGGGCGCGCCCGCCACGGTAAGTTCAATCAGAGGTTCTCCGAAAAAGCCGAAGATGCCGCCTTCTTTCACTTGCGTGGTACGCAGTACAACCGCCGAGTCTCCCAATACCGAGCGAACCTGCCGCAACGCCTCTTCAAAGGTCGGCGCTCGGAATTTGTGAAAGCCTTGCGTATCTTTATGCATTCACCTGCCCTTCGCTTTCGAGCCGCACCGCCGGATCGATTTCATTGTATGAAAGCACGACGATGCGCGGCAGAAACCGTTCCACAACGCGCCGGAAATAACGCCGTACCGGGGCCGATGTCAACACCACCGGGTCCTGCCCGCTCATCACGAGCGGTTGTACCCCTTCCACAGTGTTTCGGGCGATCTCGTCCGCCCGTGCCGGCGCCAACGGGATGTATTCGCCCGTTTCGGACTGACGAACCGCCTCGAGAATCTCCCGTTCCAATTCGGGCGCAAGCGTAACCAGATGCAGTCTGTTTTGTTCGTCCACATACTCGGCACAGATTTGTCGTGCCAATGCCTGCCGCGCATATTCGGTCAGAATTTCCGTGTCGCGCGTCCGTGGAGCGAAATCCGCAAGTACCTCGAGAATCGTTTCCAGATTGCGAATGGACACCCGCTCGCGCAGCAGGTTCTGCAGCACCTTCTGAACTTCCCCCAGCGTCAGGATATTGGGAATCAACTCCTCGACGACCGTACTCGCGGATTCGCGCACCACGTTCACCAGGTTTTGCACGTCCTGCCGCGATAACAGCTCGGGCGCGTGCGTCGTGATAAGTTCGGTCAAATGCGTGGCCAGTACCGCCGACGGCTCGACGATGGTGTAGCCCATGCGCTCGGCCCGGTCGCGGTCCTCGGTGCTGACCCAGATGGCCTGCAGGCCGAACGCCGGCTCCGTTGTGGGGATGCCCGGGATTTCCTCCTCCACAATGCCGGGGTTCATGGCGAGATAATGGTCGGGCACCAGTTCGTAGCGGGCGATTTCGGCTTCGCGCAATTTTACCCGGTACTCGTTTGGCCGCAGGCGCATATTGTCTACAATGCGAACCACCGGAACAATAAATCCCATCTTTGTCGCCATCTGCTGGCGGATGATCTGAATGCGGTTGAGCAGGTCCCCCCCTTGTTTGGGATCGGCCATCGCGATCAGGCCGTAGCCCAACTCGATTTTCAACGGATCGACGGGCAGGAGATTCTCCGTGCGTTCCGGGGCTTCCTCCGCTTTCGCTTCTTCCTCCGCGATCTCGCGCGCTTCTTCCACCGCCGTTTTACGCAAAAGAGTTTGTTGGGTCTGACGCGCCACGATTGCCAGCACCACGCCCACTATTACAAAGGGAAGGGTCGGCATGCCGGGCACAATCCCGAACAACACCAACAGAGCCGAGGCGATGCCAAGGGCGCGGGGATAGGCCCCCAGTTGGCTACCCACATCCACCCCGAGATTTTCCTGCGAGGCGGTCCGGGTGACAATAAGTCCCGCCGACATCGAGATGACCAGCGCCGGGATTTGCGAAACCAGGCCGTCGCCGACCGTGAGCCGCGTATAGATTTGCGCTGCGTCCGTCAACGTGTACCCTTGGGTAAGCACACCGATGACCAGCCCGCCGACGATATTTACCAATGTGATGATGATGCCCGCGATCGCATCCCCGCGCACGAATTTCGTGGCGCCGTCCATCGCTCCGTAAAAATCCGCTTCTTGCTCGATGCGGGTCCGGCGTGCCCGTGCTTGGTCTTCCGTGATGAGCCCCGCGTTCAAATCCGCATCGACCCCCATCTGCTTCCCGGGCATGGCGTCGAGAGTGAACCGGGCCGCCACCTCCGACACGCGTGTCGCACCCCGCGTGATCACCACGAGCTGAATCACCACGAGAATCACGAAAATGACCATACCGACGATATAGCTGCCGCTGGTCACGAAACTCCCGAACGCATTGATGATCGCCCCGGCATCGGCCTGGCTGAGAATCAGGCGCGTCGAAGCCACATTCAAACTCAACCGAAACAGAGTCAGCATCAGAAGCAATGACGGGAATACCGCGAAATCAACCGGATGCTGCAAATAAATCGCCGTCAACAACACAACGACCGAGAGCGAAATGTTAATGGCCAGCAATACATCGAGAAGCTGCGTCGGAATGGGAATTACAAGTACCGCCAGAACGCCCATCACCGCAACCGCGAGGATCACGTCCTGGTTGCGGGCGAATGTCCACCGGCCTTGTTGCATATCCTGTGGCGTTACCGCCATCTAACGCTCCACTTTCTGGTTTAACCTGCCGCCCGCTGCTGTCCGAATGCATTCAGCATACCGGTCCGTTCCCTGATCTTTTCGGCACGCCGGTCAATCTCGAACACAAATGCCAGCACCTCTGCCACGGCCACGAACAAGTCCTCCGGGACCGGTTGGCCTACATCGATGGTTCGGTACAGCATCCGC
>JAWODE010000405.1:0-10127 GCA_046483455.1 Candidatus Hydrogenedentota bacterium
GCCGATGTCGTGGATATTATGCTTTGCGTGGATGTGTCCGGGAGTATGGCCGCGCAAGATTTTGAAACGCGCGGCGCACGCAGAAACCGCCTCGAGGTAACCAAAGAAGCCGTTCGCGATTTCATCGCCAGCCGAAAGCACAAACCCCAGGACCGTTACGGCCTGGACCGGCTGGGATTGATCCTGTATGCGGGATATGCCTGGACGCAATGCCCCCTAACGCTAGACTATGGAGTACTCGAGCGCGAACTCGATCTTGCCGCTATTGATGAACGGGACCCCCGGAAACAAGGAACCGCAATCGGTTCCGCGATCGGATTAGCGGTCAGCCGGTTGCGGAAATCGGAAGCCGACACAAAAGTGATCATCCTGCTCACCGACGGGTTGAATAATGCGGGTGAGTTGAACCCGATCACCGCGGCAAACCTGGCCAACGAATACAACACTCGAATTTACACGATTGGGGCGGGCTCTCAGGAAGAGGTGCTGGTACCCCGACGAAGCCTGTGGGGCAACGTTATGATGCCCGCACAAATGCCTATCGACGAGGACACGCTGCAAAAAATCACCGACATAACGGGCGGCCGTTTCTACCGGGCCACCGACACCAAATCGTTGGTCGGCGCCTACGAAGAAATCAATCAACTGGAAGCAACGGAGATCGAGATCGGCGATTACTACGAATACGAGGAGGGCTTTTTCCCGTATGCCGTCCTTGGTGGGTTGTTGATGTTGGCTGCGGTCTTTATGCGACGCATGTGGTTCGAACCGATTCCTTAGGAGGTTACTTTGACCTTTGGTTTTGCATTTCCTCTATCGCAATTGCCTGGGTGGCTCGCTGTAGGGGCCCTCGTATTGGTATTGGCGATAGCCGCGTTATACTGGCTCGAGAACCGCCGAAAGCACCGCATCGCGGCATTTGTCGAGCATAGCCTGTTGCCGCCATTGCTGGGCGGGTACGATACCCGTCTTCGCCGGCCCCTATTCTGGTTTACGGTAGGGGGATTAGGCTGTCTGTTGCTGGCGCTGGCCCAACCCCACTGGGGACGGGCCTGGAAAGAAGTGCGCAAGCACAGCCGCGACGTGCTTGTATGCCTGGACATCTCCGAAAGCATGCGCGCCACGGACCTCCTTCCCGACCGGCTCGAGCGCGCGAAACAAAAGGTCCTTACCCTCGTCGACAATTCGCCCGGCGACCGCTTCGGCCTGATCGCATTTTCCGGCGCCGCCGGTTTGCAGTGCCCCCTGACGCTGGACCATGGATATTTCAAGGCCGTGCTGCACGCGGTCGACACCGATTCGATAAGCCGCGAGGGCACCGACATTGAAGCAGCGCTGGCCACGGCCGTCGATGTTTTTAAGGAGGAGGACGCCAAAAACGATGAATTCGCGCGCGATACGCGCGCGATTCTGCTCATCTCCGACGGCGAGGAGGTATCCGGTGATGCCATCGAGATGGCCAAGGAAGCCTCGGCGGAATATTGCCGGGTATACGTTATCGGCGTAGGCGATGCGGAGGGAGCCGAGATTCCCATTCCCAACTGGATGACGCGCGGGAAAGGGCGAGAGACCCCTGTACGTTCCCAAACACATATCTCGAAGCTCGACGAAGAGACGCTGATTCGGATTGCGGAAGCGGGCAACGGGCCGTATGTGGCGGCTACGCCCGACGATTGGGACATCACACAGGTTCGCGAGGCCATGAACCGTCTCGAGAGCCGCCTTATCGAAAGCGACGTGCGATTGCAGTTGGTGAACCGTTATCAGTGGCCACTGGCAGCGGCCATCGTACTATTCGCGGCGGAGAGCTTTTGGGTGGCGATTATGCCATGGTTACGCGCATGGAAAGAAGTACGCAAAACCCGCCGCCAAGGTGAAGCGCAATATGGATAAAGGATACGATCATAGAAAGACTTTTCGCGCTTTCTGTGTAGCGCTATTGGGACTATGCGGCGTTGTCTCGGCGTTCACCGCCGGGGCCGCGTCCTTTCGCGACCGGATAGAATACGGGAATGCCTTGTTGAATAGCGGCGATTTCGAAGGGGCGCGTGAGGTCTACCGCAACTTGCAAATCGAACACCCGGAAAATGAAATCGTGTATTACAGCCTAGGTTGCGCGAACTACGAGGAAGGCGAAAGCGTCAGCGCATTGCAGGACCCCGAAGGAGCCATTGAGCTTTTTGCCTCTGCCCGGGATGCCTTTCACCAAGCCATGACCAACTCCGACTCGAAGCTCCGCACGGATGCCGTCTATAACCATGCCAACACCCTTGCGCAGATCGCAAAGCAGAAAGCTTCGCTGGGCGATCAGGAAGCTACGCTCGCAGCTTTTGAAGAAGCCCTGCAAGCATACGAAGAAGTGTTGGCCCGTTATCCCGATCATGAAAAAGCGCGCCACAACCTGAATCATATGCGCTATCTCTTGAAGCGGATGCTGCAAAATCCCCCCCAGGAAAATGACCAATCGAAGGGAGAACAAGGCGAGAAACAACAAGACCAACAACAGCAACAAGACCAGGGACAGCAAGAGCAGCAGAGCCAAAAGGAGCAAAGCGAGCAGGACCAGAAAGAGCAAGAACAGGCTGACGACGAGCAAGAGCAGCAACAGGAAGATAACGAGCAGAAACAGCCCCAGGACCAACAACAGCAGCAACAAGGACAAGAACAGCAACAGGCAGCCGCCTCGGCAAGCGATGAAGAAATGACCGAAGACGACATGGACATAGAGGACCGCCAGACCATCGAGGCCATTCTTCAATCTCTCGAAGCACAGGATAAGCGCGAACAAGAGGACTTGCGAACCAGCACACCGGGCTCGGGCATTCGTAGAGAATGGTGGTAACCATGCCGCGCTGGAGACTAGCATTCATACTTCTGGCAGTACCGCTCGCGGCGGCCTTTTCCGATGAAGAATCGCTCCAAGTCTATTTAAGTGATGAAACCGTGCAGGTGGGGCAATACTTCCGCCTTATCGTCAAGTCCGACAGCGGAAAAATCACCGACGTAAACATACCCGCTGTGGATGGTCTTAGCATTGAACGCCGTCCCTCCATCCAAAAGAGTTCGTTTCAGTCCGTTTCCGGGAAAACCGAGGCGTCCACTGTGCTTGGATTTGCTGCCGTTGCTTCGCGCGAAGGTGTTATCAAGATACCCCCCGTGACGGTCACAGTCGATGGCGAAAAAGTGAGGAGCGAGCCTCTTGAGGTGCGGGTAGTCGCGTCTGATGGCAAACGCTCTGTATTCCCTCCCGGCAGGAAGAGGACTGAAGACGATGTAACGTATTTGCGTGCCGATGACGTGGCTTTCATCGAGACGGAAGTCGACAAAAAGGAGGTATACGTTGGAGAGCCCGTATCGCTCACGCTACGATACTACCGCCTCGACAACCGGTCCGTTCGTGTGAGCGTGCCAAGCGGCGGAATCGAGTACACATTTCCCGATGCCGAGGGATTCTACCGTATTCCAGAGCGTCCAAAGGAAATCGAGGGAGGGTATGCCGAGAACGACCAGCGCCGTTACCGTGTGACACAGTGGCGCCAAACGCTTTTTGCGACGGAACCGCGCGATCTCGAGATTCCTCCTTGGGAATGGGAAGCGGTGGTGCAAGCGCGAACGGTTCACGGAATAAACTCCTTGCGGTTGGAACTTGCCACCGAACCGATACCAATCAAAGCAAAGCCCCTACCGAAGCGGCCTCCGAATTTTAACGGAGCGGTAGGCCGGTTCTCCTTCAAGGCACAGGTGGCGCCTCAAGTCGTCAAGCAAAATATGCCCGTCACCTTGATCATTCGGGTCACGGGTACGGGGAATCCCGCCGCAATAGGCGCACCAAGACTCGCACCACTCGAAAACGCCCACCTGTCGGAACCCGAGCGCGCCATAGAGCCCATTGCCGACCCCGAGGGGGTAACGGCGGAGACAACGTTCTCTTATCAGATCACACCTCTCAAACCCGGTTCTCTGGCCATACCTTCCATCGAGTTCTGTTATTTTGATCCGGTAAAAGAACAGTTTCTCACCGAGAAAACGCAGAGCTTTATTGTGACCGTCGAGGCGAGTGGGGAACGCGACCGGCGCTATGTTGCGGGAACAGTCATCGAGCCCGAAACCGATCCCGCAGGGATGCTTAATGGGCAACTGATGCCCATCGTGACAGCAAGAACAAAACTGCATCGAAATTCCTTTTCCAAAGCCGGGATTGCCTTGGCCCTGGTTTGCCCTCCCTTCGGCTATGGGCTAATCGTCTTATGGACGGCCCGAAAACGGCGTTTTTCCGAGGACCGAATTTTTGCGCGTGCGTACCGCGCGAAATCCCGGATGCGCAAACGCTTGCGCGGCGTGCCCGATGCCGCCGATCCGGCGGACGCCCTGTACCATGCGATCAACGGATACCTCGCCGACAAGTTCGACTTACCCGAAGCAGGCATGACCTCGGCCGATGCGCGCGACCTTTTCGAGGGCCGCGCGATCGAGCACGAAGCCGCCGACAAACTTCTCAAGATACTGCGTTACTGCGAAAGGGGACGGTACGCAGGCGAGGAACTTTCGCGGGACGCCGTCGTCTCTTTAGTTCACGTGGCCGAGGAAAACATGGGGCAATTGGATCGCTGGCTTGAGAAGGAGTCTCGGTGATGGTGCTGCTGTTCTCGATACTGATGCCGGTGCTGGGAGCAATTTCCCCGGAAGCGATCTTTGAGCAGGCAAACACAGCGTACCAAAAAAGCGCATACGCCGAAGCCGCGTCTCTCTATGAACAATTGGTCTCCGATGGCGTACACGACCCCGTGGTCTTCTACAATCTTGGAAATGCCTATTTCAATGCCGGACGCTTGGGTCCCGCTGTGGCCAATTTCGAACGGGCGCTTCGGTTGGCCCCGGACTTCGAGCGGGCGCGTGTGAATCTTGACCATGCTCTCGCACAGGCCCACCGTCGCCTTGCCCCCCCGTTGCCCTCGTGGTGGGAACAAACAGTATTCTTCTGGCATTCAGGGCTCGCGCCTCGGGCTGTTTATACGCTCGCGCTCTTGGCATGGTGCCTTTTCTGGGGCGTATTGTCGGTACATCGGTGGAAACCCTTCGCATACTCGCGCGCCGTCGTGGTCGCCCTCGTCATCTCGACCTTCATCTTCGGACTCTCCGCATGGGTAAAGGCGCACCCTCCGACCCTGGCTGTGGCCAGCAGGGAACAGGTGCCCGTCCGATATGTACTTGGAGAAAGCGATACCGTGCACTTCGAGTTGTTCGCGGGAGACCGCGTGCTTGTCGAGGAAAACCGGGGCGAATGGTTACGCATAGCCACTACAAAAGGCCGGCGTGGATGGACTAAAACCAATGCCATGACGCTTGTGGGGCCTCCCTATGTACCCGCCCCGCCTGCAACGCCAACGTCAAATCAATCACGAATGGACGGTGCCGGGTGACCCTGCCTCTCGAAACCTTCGTAAAGCAATCCCAACTGAACCAGAAACTACCCCCGCGCGAAGTCTGCCTCCAAGCGGTCCGCCAATTCGCCCGCGAAACACGCGAAGCCATCCAACAACGCCATACCGAAGGCTTCTCCGGAACCGACGTGGTGGCGGCCCTCTCGCAGATGTCGGATAAGGTGCTTCATGCCGTGTTCAACTTCGCCCTGGCCGATATGCCCGGCAGGCATACTTTGCGCACCCGGGTGTCTCTCTGTGCGCTTGGAGGGTACGGCCGTGCTCAGCTAAGCCCGCACTCCGACCTCGATATCTCCCTGGTATACGAAGGCACATTAACAGACCAAATCCGATCTCTGGATAGTTATCTGGTGCCTTTCCTCTGGGATGCGGGTTTTCGGGTAGGGTTTGCCGTCCGCAGTACCGACGAGTCGCTCGAACTCGCCCGCGAGGATATCGCTGTTCTCACAAGCATTCTCGAAGGACGGCACGTCGTAGGCGACAATACCGTGTTTGCACGCTTGAAACTACTGTTGCGGGAACAGGTCCGCGGGCCCGCACTCGAAACGTTCATCGAACAAAAACTCTTCGAGCGAACAACCGGGCTTGCTCCTCAATACCAGGATTTGTATGCCGCCGAACCAAATATTAAGGAAAATGCGGGCGGATTGCGGGATTACCACACCGCCTTGTGGCTGTTCATGATGGTGTATGGCGTGAATGCGCTCGAGGAAGCCGTCAGCCAGGGACTCCTTACGGCGGATGAACATCTCGAATTTATGGACGGACTCGATTTTCTGCTACGGGTGCGCAATGAAATGCATTTCAGCGCGGGCAAACTTCAGGATGATTTAAGTTTTGCAAACCAGCGGCGCATTTGCGAAGCCTTTGGTTACTCTCAACAGTCAATGGTGAACCTTTCAGGATTTATGTCCGACTACTATGCGTCCGCGGCAAAAGTGCGCCGTCTGCTTAATGTGGCCGCACGCATTTGCCACCAGCAGTCAGTCACATCTTTCCAGACACGGGAGGAAGGCCTCAAGCCGGAAATCGAAGTGCGCGAGGGGTTGCTGTACGTAAGCGGCGGCGACCCGTACTGGTATGCCCATAACCCCCCCCGCCTGATGGAAACGTTCTGGCACTGTGCGCGGCATACAGCGACGTTGAGCCGGTCTACCGAGCGCCTCATACAGGCGAATCTGCATCTCGTCAACACGGCATTTTGTTCCAGTGACTTGGTGCGGCGTTTTTTCGTCGCCATCTGCAATCGCCCCCTGCAAGCGGGCCATGCACTGCGTCAGGCGGCACGATGCGGTTTCCTTGCCCGCTATCTGCCCGAGTTCGGCGAGATCGAGAATACCATCCGGTACGAAGACTTCCATAGCTATCCCGTAGGAGAACACACGCTTCGGGCCATCGAAGCGCTTGGAAAAATCGACGAACTCGAGGACTCAATTCGGGGCTGCCTTCGGGAAGCGTTAGAACACTTGACCGACCCCTACGTATTGGTCATGGCGATCTTGTTTCATGATCTTGGAAAGGCCACCGGCGACGTGCACATCGACGCGAGTGTCCGTCTTACCCGGCGCATCTGTAACCGGATAGGGATGCCCGAAGACGATGAAGAACGTATCGCTTTCCTCGTTCAGCACCACGTGCTCATGACAAACCTGAGCCAGTACCGCGATATCGATGACGAGCAAATCGTGCAATCATTTACGGATACCATCAAGAACGAACAGCGTCTCCGCGCCCTGTTTTTACTGTCGTACGCCGACTTGCGGGCGGTGGGTCCCGGCGTTTGGAACGAGTGGAAAGGCGCATTGCTGATGCAGCTGTATTTGCGCACCGTGCACCGTCTCCTCGGACCGGCCGAGGCCGTAGGCCACGAATTCTGGACCTCCCCCAAAGCAAAGCGCGTCCTCGAACTAGTGGAGTCCGAACGCCAACAAGAAGCGCTCGAGCACATCCGGTGCCTGGGACAGCGCTACCTGGCGGCCTTTCGACCGCGGGAAATCGCGGCACACCTGGACTACCTCCAGGAAGCGCGAGCCACCGGCCTAAGCATGGCAACCACCACCAATGAGCCGGCGGCCATGACAGGCATTGTCATCTGCACACAGGACCGCCCCGGCCTCTTCAGCCAGATTGCAGGGAGTTTCGCGTCCCAATTGGTCGATATCCAGACGGCGGCATTGTTCACGAGGCCCGACGGCTATGTCGTCGATTCCTTCATGGTGGTCGACATGCGCCGGCAGGCGCCCCTCACCCCCGATCAAATCGACTCGATTAAGGACGTCCTGCGCCGTGTGTTGCTCGAATTTGAGGATGTTCAAGATTACGTGGATAATTCGAGGCGGCGGTTGTTCGCGTTACTTCAACCGCGGGTTCCTGTGACAACTCGTATCGACTTCGACAACCTGTCCTCCCGAACCCACACGGTAATTGACATCGAAACGGGAGACCGAACTGGGTTACTCTATGACATCACGCGAGCTATGGCGAAACTGAATTTGAATATCTCGACGGCCCGAATCGTAACGGACGCGCGCCGCGTGCGCGATTCGTTTTACGTGACACGAGAAAACAAACGAATAGAGGACCCCCGACAACAAGAGGAGATTCGCAACGTGATACACCACGCGATTCATCCCCGGTCCTCGAGGCAAGCCAAAGGAGGAACATGATGAGACAACGGAAATGGGCGGCAGTTGTGCTTCTGGGAGCCGCGATGGCTTTCTCACTACAGAGCTATGCCGCAACGGATTTGCTCAAGGAACTGGAAAGCGCGTTTATTTCGGTTGGAGATAAAATCCGCCCCTGTGTGGTCAATATCGACGTGAAGAGCGCCGCCCCCGAGAGCTTTTCAGAAGATGGCAGGATTCCGGAAGATATCTTTCGGTTTTTCAATATCCAGCCGCCCCGCGATAATGTCCCGCGCCCGACGCCGCGCCAGGAAGCTTCCGGGTCCGGGTTCATCTATAACAAGGAAGGCTATATCATCACGAACAATCACGTGGTCGACGACGCCGAAGCCATCGAGGTGCGTTTCTGGAACGGTAAAGTCCTCGAGGCCGATCCCGAGACAGTGGCCGGGGATTGGCATACAGACATCGCCGTAATCAAAGTCGATGCCGATTTCGACCTTCCTGTGGCCACCTTGGGCGACTCCGATACCCTACGCGTGGGCCAATTCAGTGTGGCGGCAGGCAATCCGCGCGGTCTCGAAGGATCGCTGTCATTCGGCCATATCAGTGCATTGGGCCGCGAGGGCCTGAATCTTGGGCTTCGGTTTCAGGACCTCATCCAGACCGACGCCGCCATAAACCTCGGCAACAGCGGCGGACCTCTCTGCAACATCGATGGTGAAGTCATCGGCATTAACGTGGCCATCGTATTTGGGGCCGAATCTCTGGGATTTGCCATCCCCATAAATGCGGCTAAAAAGATCATTCCAGATTTGATCTCGAAGGGCGAGGTTACGCGGGGATATCTTGGTGTCTACATTGATGCGGCCGAGGATTACGCGGAAGCACTAGGCCTGCCGGACAAGAAAGGCGCGTTCGTCATTGACGTGTCCGAAGACGCGCCGGCCGCCCGGGCCGGCATCAAGGCCGATGATGTTATCCGCAAGGTCAATGGAAACATCATCGAGAACGATAGCGACCTGAAAATAAGAATCTCCGACATCGACCCCGGTGAAACCGCCACGCTCGAGGTCTGGCGCGACGGCGCGCCGATCGAGCTCAGTGTCGAGCTCGAGGAATTCCCGGAAGATAGTTTGCAAACTCCGAAAACGGTGTCTGAAGATATTCTGGGATTGCGCACCAAGCCCCTGACCGATGATTTGCGCGAGCGTCTCGGCCTTGAACCGGAGTTGACGGGGGTAATCGTTTCCGAAGTCGATTTCAACAGCCCCGCCGACAAGGCCGGTATTCGTGCAGGTGATATCGTGGTGCGCATAGGCAAAGAGAATGTCACGAGCGCAGATGATTTTCGCCGGCTCATGAAGGAACACGCGCAGCCGGGAGCATCAATCTTGATTCGCCTGCACCGAGGCGAGCAGATTCCAAGGGTCGCCGTGTTGAACGTGCCAGACGATTATAGGCCCGAGTAACAAGCATAGAACAATTTGTGCAGTCCGCGGAACTCGTGAGAGGTCCGCGGACTGCTGCGCCAAGGACAGGCGTCTTGTGTTCGCGCCGGCATGGTTCTCGAAAACGTATGCCTGGTTGGCCGACAGGCCCCGCAAAAGGGAGATTTCAACCGTTGGAAAAAAGCCGCTCATAGGAGGGTAGCGTGTCCACGATTTTTGCCGTACTCTCCGCCGTCTTGCCGGTGTTTCTGGTGGCTGGAGCCGCATACACGGTGCGCCGTGCTATTCCTCTCCATGTCAAAACCCTTTCAACATTAAATCTCTACCTCTTGATACCGTGTCTTGTGTTCAGTGGCTTATCGCGGCGAGTTATTGAGTGGGGGCTGTTCGCCCGGTACGCGGGGGCAGTTCTCGCGGTGACGGTTTTGATGCTTACTCTGCTGTACAGCGTCGCCCGGTTGCGTAAGCTCGAGGGACCCCAACAAAGCGCCTTTTTACTGACGCAATTTCCCAATCTGGGAAATTTCGGCCTGCCCTTGGTACTCTTCGCCTTTGGCCAGGAGACACTCCCCCTCGGGATTCTCGTGCTGGTATGTGGCAGTTTCTTGCAA